>JAFAVH010000035.1 GCA_019242655.1 Methylobacteriaceae bacterium | reverse complement strand
CGATCCGGTGATCGAGCCCGATGCGCAGAGTCTGATCCGGCGATCGGGCGCAGCCGAGCGGCTCTACCGCGACAGCGCTGCGCAGCCGGTGAGCGCGTCCGAGAAACCGGCCGAGAAACCGGCGGAGTGAACTTAGTCGCCGTGGCCGCGTGACAGCGCCGCGAAGAACAACAGCGCGATTCCGACAACTGCCAGCATCAAGGTCGAGATCGCGTTGATCTCGGGCGAGACGCCGAGCCGCACCTGGCTGTAGACGCGCATCGGCAGGGTGGTCGATCCCGGCCCCGCGGTAAAGCTCGCGATGACCAGATCGTCTAGCGACAGCGTGAGGGCGAGCAGGAATCCGGCGACGATTGCGGGGCGGATCAGCGGCAGCGTGATTGTGAGGAATGTCCGCGCCGGACCCGCCCCGAGATCCATCGCCGCTTCTTCAAGCGCGCGGTCGAAACCGGCAAGCCGGCTTTGCACGACGACAGTGACGAAGCACATCGTGAAGGTCGCATGCGCCGCGACGATCGTCCAAAGCCCGCGCTCTATTCCAAGAGCAACAAACAGAAGGAGCAGCGACAGGCCGAGAATCACTTCCGGCATGACCAGCGGCGCGTAGATCGCGCCGGCAAAGATCGTGCGCGTGCGGAAGCGTCCGAAACGCGCCAGTGCGATTGCGGCAAGTGTGCCGTTGAAGGTCGCGATCACAGCCGAGAAGAGCGCGACCAACAGGCTCGTACGAACGCTGGCGATGAGTTGCGCGTCCTGTAGAAGAGCGGCGTACCAGCGCGTGGAAAAGCCGCCCCAGACGGTCACTAGGCGCGAGGCGTTGAAGCTGTAGATGACGAGGAGAAGGATCGGCCCATAGAGGAGGGCAAATCCGGCAATTAGCATGCCAGTGCGCGCGAGGTTGGCGCCGGCTCTCACGCGCGCACCTTCTCGTCCCGCAACTGCACGCGTTCGTAGACGAGCAGCGGTCCGACCAGCAGGATCAATAGCACTATTGCCGCGGCGGACGCCGCCGGCCAGTCGCGATTGACGAAGAAATCGTTCCATAGCGTCCGGCCGATCATCAACGTGTCGGAGCCACCGAGAAGATCGGGGATGACGAACTCGCCGACGGCTGGGATAAAGACAAGAAGCGATCCAGCAATGATGCCGCGCATGGACAGCGGCAAGGTAATGCGCAGGAACGCGCGCCACGGCGAGGCGCCGAGATCGGCGGCTGCCTCAAGCAGCGCCTGGTCTTGCCCCTCGATCGCCGCGTAAAGCGGCAGCAGCATGAAGGGCAGATAGGAATAGACGATCCCGATCACGATCGCCGTATTGGTTGCGAAGATGCCGAGCGGCGCGTCGATCAGTCCGATGCGCATCAGGAAGTGATTGAGCAGTCCCTCGTCTTTCAGGATCGTGATCCAGGCGTAGACGCGGATCAGAAAGCTCGTCCAAAACGGCGCGATGGCGAGCCCGATCAGGATCGTCCGTACTTTAGGGGAGGAGCGCGCGATGGCGAGCGCGAAGGGATAAGCCACGACAAGCGTGAGCAGCGTGGCGATCGCGGCAATGACGACAGACGAGACATAGGAGTCGACATAGAGGCTGTCGTTGAAGAAACCCGCAAACGACTCGAACGACAGAGCCTGGAGCTTTTCGACGATCGCGCGGAAATCGTCCGACCAATCGAAGACCGGCGCATAAGGCGGCAAGCTCAGCGCCGATTGCGAAAGCGATATCTTAAGGACGAGCGCGAAAGGCGCGAGAAAGAACAGGAGAAGCCAGCCGTAAGGCACGGCAATAACAAGCCAATTGCGCCTGCTTCGCGCTTTACTTGCAGGCCGCATCAATGTTCGAGCGGAATGTGCGCGTCCGGCGGAATCTCAACGCGCACCTTGTCGCCGCGCCGGTAGGTGTTGCGGTCGCCGGAATTGGGCGTAACGACGCGCAGCGTCGTGCCGGTCGCGAGCCGCACGCGGTAAAGAATGTCGCTGCCGCGGAAGGCGAGATCGTCGACGATGCCATCGAGCGCATTCCCGGGCGAGTCGGCGCCACGTTCGAGCCGGATCCGCTCGGGCCTGACTGCCGTCGCAGCATCGCCCTCCAAGATGTTGATGTCACCGATGAACTCGGCGACGAAGCGCGACGCCGGGCGCGCATAGATTTCGGCCGGCGGGCCGATTTGCTCGAGCTTTCCTGCGCGCATGACCGCGATGCGCGAAGCCATCACGCTTGCTTCCTCCTGATCGTGCGTGACGACGACAAAGGCAGTACCGAGCTTGCGCTGCACTTCCTTCAGCTCGAATTGCGTCTGCTCGCGAAGCTTGCGGTCGAGCGCCGCCAGCGGCTCGTCGAGCAGCAAAAGCTTCGGCCGCTTGGCAAGAGCACGCGCAAGCGCAACGCGCTGTTTCTGCCCACCCGACAATTGCGCCGGCCGCCTCTTACCCAAGCCCTCGAGCTGGACGAGACGAAGCATCTCGGCGACGCGCTCTGTTATCTCGGCGCGCGGCGCGCCTTCCTGTTGCAGGCCGAAGCCGATGTTCTTCTCGACGCTCATGTGCGGGAAAAGCGCGTAGGACTGGAACATCATGTTCACCGGCCGCTTATGCGGCGGCACGTCGGTCATATCCACGCCGCCGATAAAGACGCGGCCTTCGTCCGGCTGCTCGAAGCCGGCAATGAGACGCATCAAGGTAGTCTTGCCGCAACCCGACGGGCCAAGCAGCGCGAAGATCTCGCCGGCTTCTATATCGAGGCTAACTTCATGGACGGCGGAGACCTCGCCGAACCGTTTCGTCACACGATCAAGACGCACAAGCGGAACGCCCTGCGTCAAACCCTGCTCTCCTCGCGCAGCGCCTCTTGCAACCGGGTCTGCAAAACCTGCGGCTTGAGGATGACGAGCGCGCCGCGAGTCTTCTCGACAATGCCTTCGGCGGTGAGGCTCGAGAGCTCGCGGGTGACCTGCTCGCGCCGGCATCCGATCCGCGCCGCCAGGATGTGGTGGTAGGGCGGCGGCGTCACGGCGCGTTCGCCGGGATGTCCGGTGCGCGGATGCGACAATCGCATCAATTCCGAATAGAGCCGGTGCTTGAGGTCGAGCACCGAGAGTTCGGCGAGGCGGTGATTGAGCTCGCGGACGCGGCCGCTAAGCAGCTTCAACGTCTTGTCGCAAGACGTGCGCGAGGCGAAGATGATGTCGCGAAAGACCGCCGCCGGCATGATGCAAAGCTCGGCGCGCGTCAACGCCGTCACATTGGCTGAGCGTTTCACGCCGTCGATCGCGGAAAGCTCGCCGAAGAATTGGCCGGACCGCATCTCGGCAAGGATGATCTCCTTGCCGGCCGGGGTGCGGATGAGGATGCGAACCTCGCCCGAGATGATGAAATAGACGTCGGAACTCTCATCCTCATAGTCGACGACGGTTTCGCCTTCCTCGAAGCGGCGCCAAAGGCAGCGGCGCTCGAATTTTTCGAAATCGACATCGGAAACGTCTTTGAAGAAGGCAATGCGGGTAAAAAGGTTCTGCATGGTCTCCCCTGCCATCCAGCACGTGCGCGACAGATTAGCACGAGATCGT
>JAFAVH010000420.1 GCA_019242655.1 Methylobacteriaceae bacterium | reverse complement strand
AATCGGGACGGCGTCGGCCGCGAAACATGATGAGTTGCGCGCGCTCGGCGCCGACCATCTCATCGATTACAGAACCGAGGATTTCGAGACGCGTGCTCGCGCGATCACCAATGGGCGTGGTGTCGAGCTCATTCTGGACGCCGTTGGCGGAGACTCGTTGCGCAAAGGCTATCGTCTGCTCGCACCGACAGGACGCCTCGGCATATTCGGCATGTCCTCCGCCGCGACCGGCAAGCAGCGAAGCCTCGTCGGCACGATTTCAGCACTTGCGCGCACGCCGTGGCTGCAGTTCAATCCTGTTTCTCTGATGAATGCCAACAAAGGCGTCTTCGGCGTCAACCTCGGTCACATGTGGAGCGAGGTCGATCGCATCCGCGGCTGGGGCGAAGAGATCATCGAGCTTGCTGCGACAGGCGTACTGCAGCCGAAAATCGCGCGGACCTTTTCATTCGATGAAGCCGGCGCCGCGCACACTTATATTCAGGACCGGCGTAACATCGGCAAGGTGCTGCTGGTGCCTTGAAGCGGTCGAATCACATATTCGGCGGCAAGTCCGCACTCGCCATCATGCTGCGCGGTGCGCCGACCGATATCGCACGCGTACGCGTCTATCTCGATGTGGAACGCGGCAGTTGGCCGCGACGAGTCAAGAGCAGTCGAAGGCGGCGGTTGCTTCCAGACGACTCAGTCGGTGGCAATTGTCGAACGTAGCGAATTGACTCTTACGTTCTCAATTTCACCAGCAGCGCGGCTTCACGATCCGGCGTGAGACCTGCGCGCAGCTTGGCTTGGCGCTCCGCGGGCAGCGTCTGGAACCAGCCCAAGGTGTCGGCGGCCGTGAGTGATAAGGGACGATATGTGAGGCCCTTGGCGATGGCGCGTTGCATATCGCGGCGGTGAAAGCCGAAGGTCCCGCCCTGACCAGGAATCCACACGGGCATGTCGCTCCACGCCGAGACGTTGTTCGCCTTCAGGAAGTCAGTGGGTGCCCAGACGAGCTTGGGATCGACGTGGATACCTTCTGCGATCGCCGTCAGCATCTGGCGCATGGTGATCGGTTGAGAGGGACCGCTGGCGTTGAACACGCCGGTGATCCGTTGCTCGGCTATGCGGACGGTCCATTCAGCAAGGTCACGCGCGTCGATGAACTGCACGGGGTCGGTGCCGTCACCCGGCGCCAGGATTTCGCCGCCGCGGGCCAAGCGTACCGGCCAATAACTGAAACGGTCGGTCCCGTCGCCGGGCCCAACGATCAGACTCGGGCGAATGATCGTGGTGGCTCCTTCGCCGTACTGACTCTGCGCTTCCTTTTCGCTTAGTGCCTTCAAGGGACCGTAAAGTCGCGGGTTGGCGCTCAGGGACTTGATCGTCTCTGCCATCGGATCGTCGCCCTTATAGACCGCGAGCGCGGCGGTCTCGTCGGCGGGCGTGTCGTTGGCGGCATAGGCCGAGATGGTCGAGATGAAGATGTATTGACCAATGTGCTCCTTCAGAACGCGGGCGGCATCGCGCACCCAGACCGGCAATGTTGCCGGATTGTCGATGCAGACATCCCAATCGCGGCCCTCCAGCGCCTTGATGTCGCCGTCGCGGTCGCCGAGCAGCTCCTCGACCGGGCCAGGCCACGCGTCCTTTTGACGGCCGCGATTGAAGACGGTGACGTGGTGGCCGCGCGCCAGCGCGTAACGCACTTGGTACGGGCCGATGAAACCCGTGCCGCCCAGGATCAACAAGCGCATCGGTGTCACGGGCCTGGTATCCGCGAGGACCGGCAGCGCAAGGGTGAGGCCCGCGAGAGCGGAGAGTCGGACGAGGTCCCGGCGGGTGGCACGCATGGCGAGACTCACCTTACATGGCCTTGAAACCTAGGCCAGGCGAGAGGAGCGCATGAGCGTACACACGCCTCCGTTCTCTCGCCAATGTCATCGCGGACCGCCGAGCGTGCGTTATCTCCCAGGCAATGCCGCCGCGATCTTCTGGCCGGATTGCCTGACGCTTCCGATCACTCAAAATCAGCAGCTGCGTTACCGTTGGGACGGAACGCGGATGACGGATTATCTCGCGCACGGCGCAACGGAATGGACGGTGTGGCCAATCGACGGAGTGGCTAAGTCGATCGTGACGGACGAGAGCTAGTCGATACGGTGGCCATAATTACCGCCGACGCGCGGCGATGTGCTTGGCCTTCTTTTGGCGCTATTCTTCGTCGTTCTTGCTGCGATCGGCTACATTATGAAACCATTCCCGCTCCGCAGCTTTGGATTTGGGTCCGATTGGGACTGCGTTTACTCGCCTAAAAGTGAACCGATCTGCATGAAGCGTCTGCCCGGCAAGTAGAGTGACAATTACCCCCGCGCGCTCTTCGCAGGTTTGCCGGCGGGCGCTTTCGCCGCCTTCTCCGCCGGCGCTTTGGCAGCCGCGCGTTTACCTGCGGCCTTCTTCGCCGGCGGCTTACGTGCGCTACTCTTCTTCGCAGGAGAAGCGCCGCCCTTCGCGTCGATCAGCTCGATCGCGTCCTGCAACGAGATCGTGTCGGGCGTAATGCTCTTCGGGATCGTCGCATTCACTTTGTTGTGGCTGACATAAGGACCGTAGCGGCCTTCGCGCAGCACGATCTTGCCGCCGGACGGATGGTCGCCCAAAACCTTGCCGTCGCCGGAAGCGGGCACGCCGCTCGCTTTGGCGCGTAACAATTCCACTGCCTGATCCAAGGTCAGCTCATCGGGATTCGTCCCGCGCGGGATCGTCGCGTTGATCTTGCCCCAATTGACGTAAGCGCCGAAGCGGCCGGGCTTCACCGCAATCGCGCCGCCTTCGGGGTGTTCGCCAAGCGTGCGTCCCGCGGGCGCGGAGCCGAAACGCCCGCCGCCGCGCCCGCTCTCTTTTGCAACGATCAGGTCGATGGCGCGATTGGCGCCGATCTCCAAAACGTCGTCGTCGCGGCCGAGATTGGCGTAAGTGCGCCCATGCTGGACATATGATCCGTAGCGGCCGATGCCGGCGAGGATCGGCTCGCCGCTTTCGGGATGTTTGGCGACTTCGCGGGGCAGGGCGAGCAGCTTCAGCGCTTTCTCGAGCGTGACATCTTCCGGCTTCAGGTCTTTTGGAATGGAGGCGCGTTTCGGCTTTTCGCCATCCTCGTCCGGCTCGCCGAGCTGGATGTAGGTGCCGAAGCGCCCGTCGCGGAGCGTGACTTCCGCGCCGCTTTCGGGGTCGGTGCCGAGCACTTTGATGCCCGGCCGTTCGCCTTCCGGCGCATTCGGATCGGGCGGCGTCAGCGTGCGCGTGTAACGGCACTCCGGGTAGTTCGAGCAGCCGATGAAAGCGCCGAATTTTCCGACCTTGAGCGACAATTGTCCGTTGTTGCAGGAGGGACAGGCGCGCGGATTCGAGCCATCGGCTTTCGGCGGAAAAATGTGCGGGCCGAGCAGTTCGTTCAAACTGTCGAGCACTTCGCTTGTGCGCAGATCCTTCGTCTCGTCGACGGCGCCGGAGAAATCCAGCCAGAAATCGCGCAACACCTGCTTCCAGTCGATCTCGTGGTTCGAGACCTGGTCGAGCTTCTCTTCGAGGCCCGCGGTGAAATCGTATTCGACGTAACGCGAGAAGAAGCTTTCGAGGAAAGCGACGACGAGCCGGCCCTTGTCCTCGGGAATGAGCCGCTTCTTGTCGAGGCGCACGTAATCACGATCGCGCAGCACGCCGAGCGTGGAGGCATAGGTCGAGGGGCGGCCGATGCCGAGCTCTTCCATGCGCTTGACCAATGTCGCCTCGGTGAATCGCGGCGGCGGCTCGGTGAAATGCTGCGTCGCGTCTATCTTTTCGCGCTTCAGCGCGTCGCCTTGCGACATCGGCGGCAGGCGGCCGGATTCGTCGTCCTCCTCGTCGTCGCGGCCTTCCTGGTAAAGCGTGAGGAAGCCGTCGAAGCGCACGACCTGTCCCGTCGCGCGAAGATCGATCGTGCGCGCGCCTGCCTTCGCCTCGATCTCGACGGTCGTGCGCTCGAGTTCGGCCGATTCCATCTGGCTCGCCAAGGTGCGCGTCCAGATGAGCTCATAGAGCTTCTGCTGCTCGGGCTCGAGCTGGCGGGCCACCTGCTTCGGCAGCCGCGTCATGTCGGTCGGGCGGATCGCCTCGTGCGCCTCTTGGGCATTCTTGCTCTTCGCCGTGTATTTGCGCGGCGCGCCCGGCAGATATTGCGGGCCGTATTCCTTGGCGATGACCTTGCGTGCGTCGGCGAGCGCCTCGGGCGCCATGTCGACGCCGTCTGTGCGCATGTATGTGATGAGGCCGACCGTCTCGCCGCCGATGTCGACGCCTTCATAGAGACGCTGCGCGATCTGCATCGTGCGGGCAGGGGCGAAGCCGAGCTTACGCGAGGCCTCCTGTTGCAGAGTGGAGGTCGTGAACGGCGCATAGGGATGGCGCTTGGCGGGCTTCGCTTCGACCGAGCGCACGCTGAACGTGGCCTTTTCCAGCGCCGCTTTGAAGGCAGCCGCTTCGTCCGCTGTTCCGACATCGAGCCGGTTGATGCGCTTGCCGTCGGCACCGACCAGACGGGCGGTGAACGGCGCACCGTCCTTGGTAATCAGGGTGGCGATGAGCGACCAATATTCGCGCGCGACGAATTTCTCGATCTCGAGCTCGCGGTCGCAGACGAGCCGCAGCGCCACCGACTGCACGCGGCCGGCTGAGCGTGCGCCCGGGAGCTTTCGCCAAAGCACCGGCGACAAGGTGAAGCCGACGAGATAATCGAGCGCGCGGCGCGCGAGGTAGGCCTCGACCAAAGCCGCATCGATCTCGCGCGGATGCTTCATCGCGTCGCGCACTGCGTCCTTCGTAACCGCGTTGAAGACAACACGCTCAACCCGTTTGTCTTTCAAGACTTTCTTGCCGCGCAGGATTTCGAGAACGTGCCAGGAAATCGCCTCGCCTTCGCGGTCCGGGTCGGTCGCGAGAATGATCTTGTCGGCGTCCTTGACGGCTTTGGCGATGTCGGTCAGGCGCTTGCCCGACTTGGTGTCGACCTCCCATTTCATGGCGAAATCGGCGGCGGGATCGACCGAGCCGTCCTTGGAGGGCAGGTCGCGGACATGGCCGAACGAGGCGTAAACCTCGTAGTCCTTGCCCAGATATTTTTGGATCGTCTTGGCCTTGGCGGGCGACTCGACGACGACGACGTTCATGCAAAGTCCTTGGCGACGCGGCTCGGCCCGAGCTGGCGAGCGGCGGAGGCGGCTTTTATCAGAAAAGGTGAGGACGGAAGGCCCGGCCCGGCGGCGCGGAAAATGGGGAGGGAAGGGGCTGCTGTCAAATCGGGCCGCCTTGGCTGGCCGCGGCGACCTTCTGGCGGAGCGCCCGAATTTCCTCGAATCGGGCGGTGACGTCGCGCATGATCGCGGCCATCCCGGCCATCGCGCCGGCTTCGTCTTTCAGCGGCACGATCGTGAATTCGATCGAGAGCCGCGTCCCGCCCTTGTGCAGTGCCGGCACGGACATGAGGTCGCCATGCCCGTAGCGGCTCTCGCCGGTGCGGACCACGTTCGCATAGCCGCTCCAGTGCCGCGCCCTGAGACGCTCGGGGATGATGATGTCGAGGGACTGGCCGAGGGCTTCGGCGGCCGAGAAGCCGAAGATGCGCTCGGCGCCGGGATTCCAGAACGTGATCTTGCCGTCGCGGTCGCTGGCCACGATGGCGTCCGACATCGTTTGAAGGAGCGCCGCGCTCAGATCATCTCGCAAATCCATCGCTCAGATCGGAGCGACGGGGCGGAAGAACAAACCGGCTTTCAGACTGTCGGCGATCCGCGCGGCGCGCCCGTGCATCTCCGCCGCCAGCTCTTGCGGCAGCGTCTCGCGGCAGGCCGCATCGAATAGCGCGAGCCAACGCCCAAAAAGGTCCGGCGAGATGCCCTCGACCTCCTTGTGCGCCTGGAACGGATTGCCTTTGTAGCGGCCGCTTTTCAGCATCACCGCCGACCAGAAATCCTGGATATTCGCGATATGCGCCGGCCACTCGTCGTCGGCGATCGCGCGCCCGAAAACCGGACCGAGCTCGGGGTCGGCGCGCACACGCGTGTAGAAGACATCGAGCAAGGTGCTGATCTGCACTTCAGAGAGGCTGTCGAACATCGCTCTGATAATCTCCCGCTCAAAGAGCGGTTCGCATCTGCTCCCGGATGGCCGGGCAGCCTTGCTCCCCGCGCGACAACCTCCTACACCGCCTTTTTATGCCGCTCGCTGCCGCGATCTCCCCGCCTCGGCCATTCTTCCCACACCGCCATCTCCTCGGGATAGAAGGCTTGTCGCCGCAGGACATTGTGGCGCTGCTCGATCTCGCCGAGGAGGCGGTCGAAGTCTCCCGTCAGATCGAGAAGAAGCGCACGACCTTGCGGGGCCGCACGCAAATCAACCTGTTCTTCGAAGCTTCGACCCGCACCCAATCCTCGTTCGAACTCGCCGGAAAACGCCTCGGCGCCGACGTTATGAACATGTCGGTCGCGACGTCCAGCGTGAAGAAGGGCGAGACGCTGATCGACACGGCGGTGACGCTGAACGCCATGCGGCCGGACATCATCGTCGTGCGGCATGCGCAGGCGGGGGCCGTGCATCTCTTGGCCCGCAAGGTCGATTGCGCTGTGGTCAATGCCGGCGACGGCGCGCACGAGCATCCGACGCAGGCGCTCCTCGATGCACTGACGATCCGCCGTAACAAGGGCCGCATCGAGGGACTGACCGTCGCCATTTGCGGCGACATCATGCATTCGCGCGTCGCGCGCTCGAACATCCTGTTATTGCTGGCGCTCGGCGCGCGCGTGCGCGTCGCCGGACCGTCAACGTTGATGCCGGCCGGCATCGAGCGGCTCGGCGTCGAGGTGTTTCACGATTTGCGCAGGGCGCTGACCGATGCCGATATCGTTATGATGCTGCGCCTGCAGCGGGAGCGGATGAATGGCGGCTTCGTGCCGTCGACCAAGGAATATTTCCGCTTTCACGGGCTCGACGAGGAAAAGCTCGCTTTGGCGAAGCCCGACGCCCTCGTCATGCATCCCGGCCCAATGAACCGCGGCGTCGAGATCGATTCGATCGTCGCCGACGGCGCGCAGTCGCTCATCCGCGAACAGGTCGAGATGGGTGTCGCCGTACGCATGGCGGTCTTAGAAGCGCTCGCCCAGCACCTGCCGAACGGCTGATTTCAGAAAGTGCTGCTTTTCGGCAGTTCGACGTCGTCGCAGGGCTGCATGCCCGCCAGTCCCGAGGCGGCCACATAATCTTCTTCATTGCGAAAGAGCCAGCGCTGCCACACCGCGATGTCGCCATTATTGGGGAATCGCACGGTTTCGAAGATGAAGTCGCCATGGACGAGGGCGTCGACCCGTCCGCGCAGATCGTTGCTCTCCGTCAGCCGGTGCCACAGGCAAAACCAGCTCTCCTCTTCGAGAAGCAGCCAGGAAGGGCCGTGGACCACGATCGGCTTTGCCCCGGGGTCGGCGTTCGCCAGGAATTTCGCCGCGCATTCATTCACGGCGGCTGCCGTGCGTGTCCGCCCTGCGTCGACGAGAATGCGTTTGCTGCCCTCGACCGAGACGGAACGGGAACGCTTCCCGCGCAGATGCCCGAGATACGCCTTGCTGACGTGGATCGGCCGGCAGCATTGAGAGCCGGGTTCGCAGAAGAGGGCTCGGTAGACGGCCTGTTGCGGCGCGAGATTGCGCCGCCGCGCATGGTAACTGAACATCGCCACTCCCCAAGCTCTTCCGATTTGCACGCGACCTATCCGGATCCGCCTGAACGACTCGTGGCACGATCGTTCACGTCCGGTTTATCCTCTCTCGGAAACATGTCAGGCTTAGCCTTGGACGCGTCACGGTTGAGCTTTTTCTCCCGGTTTGGTTGCTAGCGCCAAGCTAGCGCGTTAATCACGCCGCATGTCTCATCCGCCACTCGCCTTCGTTAACGCGCGGCTGGTCGATCCAGCTGCGCTGACGGAAATGCGTGGCGGAGTGCTTGTTTCCGATGGATTGATCGCGGGCGTCGGCGAGGCCGTCCGCGCCGACGTGCTTCCTGAGAGCGTGCGCGTGATCGATTGCGGCGGTGACGTTGTTGCGCCGGGGCTCATCGACCTTTCAGCCTTTGTCGGCGAACCCGGCGCAGAACATCGCGAAACGATCGCCACCGCGACCGCGGCGGCCGCCGCTGGTGGCGTCACGACGATCGTTGCCAATCCTGCAACCAATCCGCCGATCGACGATCCTGCCGTCGTAGACTTTTTGCTGCGACGTGCACGTGACACCGGTCGCGTGCGCGTCTTGCCGGCTGCTGCGCTGACGAAGGGTCTCGCTGGCAAGGAAATCGCCGAGATCGGGCTTCTGCAAGCAGCGGGCGCCGTCGCTTTCACTGACGGCTCGCGGTCCGTTGAAAGCGCGCAGGTGTTTCGGCGGGCGATGACTTACGCACGCGATTTCGACGCGCTTGTCATGCATGCGACGGAGGATCGCGACCTCGTCGGCGAAGGTGTCATGAACGAGGGTGAATTCGCGTCGCGGCTGGGCCTCGCCGGCATTCCGCGCGAGGCGGAGGCGATCATGCTCGACCGCGACCTGCGTCTCGTCGAGCTGACACGCGCACGCTATCACGCGGCGCTTGTCACCACGACACTGTCGCTGGAAAGACTTTCGAACGCAAAGGAGCGCGGACTCAATGTTACTGCCGCGACCTCGATCAATCACATCACGCTGAACGAAAGCGACATCGGCGACTACCGCACGTTCTTGAAGCTTGCGCCGCCGTTACGGCATGAAGAAGAGCGCGTCGCGCTCGTCGAGGCGCTCGCCTCCGGCCTGATCGATGCAATCGTTTCGGATCACAATCCGCAGGATGTCGAGACGAAGCGCCTGCCTTTTGCCGAGGCCGAGTACGGCGCTGTCGGTCTCGAAACCATGCTGTCTGCGGGTCTGCGCCTTGTCCATTCCGCCGATCTGCCGCTGCCGAAATTGCTGCGCGCGATGTCGACGCGTCCGGCCGAAATCCTGGGGCTGCCCCAAGGTCGGCTCGTGCGCGGCGCTCCCGCCGATCTTATCCGGTTCGATCCTGATGAGCCGTTCGTGCTCGATCCCGCAAGCTTGCGCTCGCGCTGCAAGAACACCCCGTTCGACGCGGCCCGTTTGCAAGGCCGCGTCAAGCATACGATCGTTGCCGGCGCGGTCGTGCACGAGGAGGCATGATGACGTTTGCCACTTTGCTCGCGCTGATCGGCGGTTATGTGCTCGGCTCCATTCCGTTCGGGCTCGTGCTGACACGGCTTGCCGGCACGACAGACATTCGCGGCATCGGCTCAGGCAATATCGGCGCGACGAATGTGCTACGGACCGGACGCAAGGATCTCGCAGCGGCGACGCTTGTTTTCGATGCTTTGAAGGGCACGCTCGCCGTGTTGATTGCCTGGCGTTTCGGACTTTATCCGGCGATGGCGGCTGCGTTCGGCGCGCTTCTCGGCCATCTGTTTCCGGTGTGGCTCGGCTTTCGTGGCGGCAAAGGCGCGGCGACCTTTCTTGGCTGCATGCTCGGGCTGTTCTGGCCGGCCGCGCTCGTTTTTGCTGTTGTATGGCTCGCCGTTGCCTTCACGACGCGCTATTCGTCGGCGGCAAGCATGTCGGCGGCGATTGCGAGCGCGATCGCGCTCGCAATCCTCCACTCGCCGGAGCTTTTCGCTCTCGGGGCAATCATGGTGCTTCTCATTTTATGGAAGCACCGTGAGAATATCGCGCGGCTGAGAGCCCGAACCGAGACAAAGATCGGTAAACGGCAGTCCTCATTTCCGAACGAGCAGGAGACGTAGACGTGACTGAATCCGATCGCGCTGCCCTCAGCGCATATTCGCGGGGAGACATGACCGCAATCGAACTGCGACGTCGGCTTGGAGGGCTGACCTATGGGGGGTGCTGATCCTGCTCGGACAAGAGAATCTGTCGCTTCCCCGCGCCCCCGCGGCGGGACGTGAAGAGCAGATTGCGCGTGCGCGCGCGTGGTTATTCCCGAAAAATGTCGCGTGAACTCAAGCTTTTCGTCGTCGATACAGGACCGCTGATCACGCTCGCTGCGGCTCAGTCACTGGACTATCTGCTCTTGTGAATGCAGACATCGTCATCCCGGACGCCGTGTTGCATGAAGCGACTCGCGATGCCAATCGGCCTGGCGCGCAAGATATAATCGATTGGGTGAAGGCACACCGGCTGCGAATCGAGATCGCTGCCACCAAAGCCTATGAAGTCTTCGACGCTGCGCGCACAGTAATGCCGGATATTCGAGAAGCTGATCTCGGCGAACGGGCGGCCGTGGAAGTGATCGAAGAACCCGATCGGCTCCGTGGAGCGGAACGCGGCGTGCTGCTTTGTGAAGAGACTGCGGTTCTCAAACGTGTGACGGTCCGAGACCGCAGCCGAATCGTCGAGCTCAGCACGCTCGATTTCTTGCGACTACTTGAGACCGAGCAGCTGATTCAATCAGCCGATCAGGTGTTTGAACTTGCTATGCATGCCGGGCGATCAGCCTCTCGCGCTCAGAAGCTCGAACAGCATGACGAGGTCACGCGGGCTGCAATTCGCGGCCTCGTCAGCAGGCGATTACCGGATACAGAAGCCTGATGCAGCGCGCCTAACGGCCTTTCGTCAAACTGACGGACACGTCGCGGATGTCGCCGGCACTCGGCCGAATGCTCACCGATTGCTTGTTGCCGCTCGTCGAAATCGATAGCCCCGCGGTGAAAGCTCCCCCGCTCACGGCGCCCTGAATCGATCCGCCGCTTATCCGGCCGGAGACGTTGCCCGAAACGCCGCGCGACACTTCCGTCCAAGTTCCCGAAATCGCGCCGCCTTGGTCGACGATGTCGCTCGCGACCTGGAAATTGTAGCTGTCGCTGGCGCAGCGCAGGTCCTGATGCACCGCGTTCGCGCCGGGCAGGGAATAGTTCACCCGGCAACGAATGCGTTCGCTGCCCGTCGTCGTCGAGATCGTGCCCTGACCGCTCCAGGTTCCTGCAAGCTGGGAAAAACCTTCGCCCCGCTGGGCAAACGCCGTCGGCGCTGCGGCGAAAGCTGCCAAAGCGGCGGCTCCAATGAAGGCGAAACGAATCGCTTTCGGTCGCTCTTCAAATGAACGTTGTGATCTCACGAAGTCCCCCAGATTTCTTCCAATGCCGCACCCGTCTACGGGCGGGCTAGATGTAGGCCGCGCTTGGCAAAAGCCAAGGTTGGCGAAGAGATACAGACAAGCTTCGCCACCGAATGTGCGAAATCGCACGGGCGAGCAGCGTTGCGAACGAGATTACTCGGCCGCGATCCCGACCGCGTTCGCCGCAGCCGGTCCGATGCCGACTTCAATCTCGCCCAATCTGTCGATGCCGCCGGTAATCCGGTCGCCAGAGACAACGGGACCAACGCCTTCCGGCGTTCCCGTCATGACAAGATCGCCCGGCATGATCTTCATCGAGCGCGACAGAAAGGCGATGATGTCGGGAATGGGCCAGATCATCAGCGACAGGTCGGACTCCTGCTTCGTCTTGCCGTTGACGGCGAGCCAGATGCGCCCCGTGTCGACCCTGCCGACATCCGATGCCTTGTGGATCGCCGAAACCGGCGCCGATTGATCGAAGGCTTTTCCCCAGTCCCAGGGGCGGCCCATGTCCTTTGCCTGTCCCTGCAGGTCGCGGCGCGTGAGATCGATGCCGCAGCAATAGCCCCACACGTAGTCGAAGGCGCGTTCGGGCGGGATGTTCGAGCCTTCGCGGCCAATCGCCAGGACAAGTTCCATCTCGTAGTGCAGGTTCTTCGTCTCGGGCGGGTAGGGGATGGTGGCGCCGCTCTCGACCACCGCATCGGCGGGTTTGGTGAAGAAGAACGGCGGCTCCTTCTCGGGGTCCTTGCCCATCTCGCGCGCAAGCGCCGCGTAGTTGCGGCCGACACAGAAAATGCGCCGAACCGGAAAACGCGCCGATTCG
>JAFAVH010000325.1 GCA_019242655.1 Methylobacteriaceae bacterium | reverse complement strand
ATCATACCGGCTTCGCGGCGCGAGGCGACTCGCGGTCTTGCGGGGATTCAGTAGCGCCCGGCTGCCGAGGGGTCCTGACCGGCGCCCGGCGCGCGGAAGTAGGGCGCCGTCGTGCCGGGGGCGGTCGGAGGCGCCGGCCGGAGGAATGGATTGTCCGCGCCGGCGGGCGCGACGGGTACGCCCTCGGCGCGGCGCCGCGCGGCCTCCGCTTCCGCCGCTGCGGCACGGCGTTGTGCGGCTTCGGTCGCAGCGCGCCGTCTTGCCGCCTCCGCTTCTGCCGTGGCGCGGCGCTCGCGCTCGATGCGCTCTTGTTCGGCACGACGCTCCTGGTCGATGCGCTCTTGTTCGGCACGGGCCCGTTCCGCGGCTTCGCGGTCGCGCTCCTCTTGCCGGGCGCGATCCCATTTGAGCCGCCGGTTGAAGAAGGCGCGCTCCTTGATGTCGAACTCGAGCGATTGGATGCGCTCGGCCTCGCGCTGCGCCGCGCGCGCTGCAAGCGCCGTGATCAAGGCGCTTGAATCGATGCGCCGCGTCGGTTGTGTCAAAAGCTTCGTCCACGCGACGGAAATCTGCGGCGCCGGACCAGTCCAGCCGCGCGGTAATGCGGTCGACGCAATATCCGCCTGCACATTCATGCCGAAAGTGCGCGTATCGAATGTCGGCTGCAGTGTCGTGAGAGTCGAACCGCTCGAATAAGCCGAACGCGGCGACAACCGCAAAACGCCGCTGGCTATCGCAACGTTGTACGAAAGCTCGCGGTTGCCCTGGAGCGGTCCGCGGTCGAGTTCGCGCGAAAGCGCCGTGTCGACTTCTTTGGGTTCAATGCTGATCTTCTCGTCTTCGGCAAGCGCGACAATGCTGGCAACGGCTGCCGGATCGGAATTATTGACGCGCACATTCGTGAGCGCGAGTTCGCCCATACCCGCGAGACCGGCGGCAAGCGTGGCTTCGCTTTTGCCGCTCGATGCGAATTCGAGGCTGCCGGTCATCGCGGCGCTGAAAGCCGGCTTGTCGACAGCGACCTGATCGAAGGCGAGATGGCCCGAGAGCGCGACATTGGCATCCTCACGCCGAAGCGCGAGATTGCCGTCGATGCGTCCGCTCGCGAGGTGCATCGAAAGATGGTCGATTGCGAGCCCTGCAGGGGCAAGAGCAAGATGCAGCGATGCATCGCTTGCCGAGAGTGTATCGCTCAGATCGATCCGCGCGCTTTTCAGATTGAGCTCCATGCGCGGCGGATCGGCCAGCGGCTGACCGAACGCGGTCGCAGACCATGTTGCCCCGGCGCGGAGCGGCTGCTCGGGACCGAGGACAGTGCGCGCGAGCGTTTGAATTGGCAGCTTGTCTACAACGAGGTTGCCTTGGATCGCGGCAGCATTGGCGGGATGCGACAGCTCGCCGGCAATCGCGCCGCCGTTGATCGTTCCGGCTAGCCCGTCGACGCGCCACGCCGCCGGGCTCCAGTCAAGACGCCCGGCGAGATCGAGAGTGAGACGTGCTGTCATGTCCGGGAGCGTCAGTGCCATGAGCTGCAGCAACGGTATGGCGTCGCCGCTCGACACTTTCAGATTGCCGGAGAGAAGCGGGCGCTGCGCATCGCCGGACAAGACGCCGTCGATGCCGAGCGTTCCGTCGAAATCAGTGGTCGTCCCCGCGAACGATCCGCTCAACCGCCCGCGCCATTGTGCACCGGGCTGCCCGCGCATGGTGGCGGTGAGGCGCCCTTTGCCGAGGCCGCGCAACGGCAGGACGGTCGTGCCGAGCTGACGCGCCAAGGCGGCGGCTTCCGGAGAGTCGAGGACGAGCGTTGCCTCGGATGTCTGCAGATCGTCCGCCGCTTGCGCAAGACGCATCGTTGTACGCGTCGCCCCGAGACTGCCATCGACGCTCAGCACATTGAAGCCGAACAATGCCGGACGGAGGCGGTCGCTTTCTCCCCGCACGTTGAGGTGCGCCGGCGAGAGCGCGCTTGCACGCGATTGCAGCAGAGCGGCTGCGTGGCCGGGCGCAAGCCGCGCGACAAGGTTCGCGAGGTCGCCAAGTTGCGCGGCGTCGAGCCTGCCTTCGAGTTGCGCCGTACCGTCGCGCCAGCGCCCGCTTGCTTCGATGTTGGCGCCGCCGAGATCGGCGATTGCAAGCCGCTCGAGCCGTGTCTCCGTCGCATCGCGCGTCAACTTCGCGCGGATACGCCCGGCATCGATCGGCGTCGCAGCGACGCCACCGAGCTTCACCGCCTTGGCATCGAGCGAGACGGAAAGATCGAGGTCGGCGGCGCCTTGCGCCGCGCCGGTCATGTCCGGGAGCTTTTCGATGTCGAGCGCAGCGGATGTGAGATCGGCAAAGAGCCGCGCGCGCTCGCTGCCTAGTGCGCGCGTGTAAGACACCGTGCCGGCGAACGAAGAGCGATCGAGGCGCGCTTGCAGATCGCGGACGAAGAAACCCGCGGCGGAAAGGCCTGCTTGCCCGGCGATCTCGATAGTCTTGAAGGGAAGCGCTTTCAGGTTTTGGGCAACGTCCGGCAACAACGGTGAAAGCCAGCCGGCGAAGCGCTCGGGATCGCGTGTGGCGAATTCGATCTTGCCGTTGAAGCCCGGCGCAATGCCGCGCTCGAGCGAGCCGTTTGCCGAAAAGCGGCTCCGCGCCGGCAGTGTCGCTGCCGCAGCGAGTGTCAGCGGGCGCGCAGGATCAAGCCGTGCGCCTGCGAAAACGTCGCTCATCGTATCTCCGCCGAGCGTGATCGTGTCGGCGTGCCAGTCGATAGAAACGGGAAGAAGCGGCTGCGCTTTTCCGTCGTTGGCGACCCGCAGAAGCGCGGCGAGATCGAATTTCGATCGAAAGCGATCGAGATCGAGCTGGCGTGAGCTGAGATCGATATGCGCGCTTCCGCCATCGCCGAAGCGCACGTCGGCTTCTCCGGTCGCGCTTAATGCGATGTCCTCGTCGCCAAGCCGCACATCCAGGGTCGAGGCGCGCAGGCCCTGCGCATCGGCGTTGCCGGCCGCCGCCACGCGCCAGGGCGGACCCGCATCGCCGATCCAGCCGCTCAAGGTGGCCGTGCCCTCAAAGCCGATCTGCCACCGCCCATCCAAACGCTTGCCGAGCAATGCGCCGTCGAAGTCGGCGCGGCTCACCTCGCCGGATGCATCGAGGACGAGTTTCAGCCGCAGACGCTCGGAGTCGATCGCGCCGGTCGAGAACCGGTAGGCGATAAGCCGGCCGTCGCGTTTGAACTCGCCTTGTCCCTTGACCGGGCCGGAAAGGCTGTCGGCGCTGCCGGTGAAGGACAGGCCGGAGGCGATGCTTGTCGGTTGCGGCCCGCCATCGTTCAGAACCAGCGTTCCGTCGCGGATGATCAGCCGCTCGAGCTGAACCTTCTCGGTTTTCGCAGAGAGGTTTGGCAGCGTGAGCGCCCCCTGGGCGTCGACGCTTGCCGACAGGCGAGGGGCGTCGAGATCGGCTTCGAGGATCTGGAAGTCGCCGCGAAAAAGCGGGACGAGGGCAAGCTCGAACCGCGCCGCGGTGCCGCTGAGGCCGAGATCCTCGCCACCGGCGGAGAAGCGCTGGATGCGCAATGTCGGCGTCGGCAGGAGCTTGATGTCGATTGGCCCGGCAATCGCGATCGGCACGCCGAGCGCCTGCGTAAGCCGCGCCTCGATTTCGGCGCGATGCGCCGACCAGTCGATGAAATACGGCACGCCGAGCGCCACCGTCAGCAGGACGATGACGATGCCGGCAAGAATGGTCAGGATGTCGCGCAAGAGGGGAATCGGCAGGAATTGAGGCGCTCAGGTTGCCGCCAGTCTATGTCTTTTCGATGCACGCGCGAGGCGAGGGAGCCCAAGGACCGGGCGCTTTCGCGCCCTATGCGGAACATCGGCAATGTTACGATGGGGATGGAAATGAAGCTCTCGCGCGCACCCGCTCTTCTCGCTGTGGCTCTGGCGCTAGCGCCAGCCGCAGCCGCGCTGGCGCAATCGCCGTCCGAATTGCCGGGCTTCAGCTATCCGCACCCGATCGCCGCATACGCCTTCACCTCGCAAGGCCTGCCGATGAAGATGGCCTACATGGACGTGAAGGCCGAAAAGCCGAACGGCCGCACGGTCGTGCTCCTGCACGGCAAGAATTTTTGCGCGGCGACGTGGGAAGGCACGATCGAAGCACTCTCGCAGAACGGCTATCGCGTCATCGCGCCCGATCAGATCGGCTTTTGCAAATCGACTAAGCCGGAGCGTTACCAGTACAGTTTCCAGCAATTGGCGGCGAATACGCACGCTTTGTTGACGTCGCTTGGCATTCAACGCGTCATCATTCTCGGTCATTCCACCGGCGGCATGCTCGGAACGCGCTATGCGCTCATGTATCCCGACGCGGTCGAGCGACTCGCCATGGTCAATCCAATCGGCCTCGAGGATTGGAAGGCGCTTGGCGTGCCGGCGCTCAGCGTCGATCAGCAATATGAGCGCGAACTGAGCACCGCGCCCGAGCGCGTTCGCGCCTATGAGCAATCCACCTATTATGCCGGGGAATGGCGGCCGGAATTCGATAAATGGGTGAATATGTATGCCGGCCAGTTTACCGGGCCGGGACGTGAGATCGTCGCGCGCAACACGGCGCTCATCGACGACATGATCTATACGCAGCCCGTCGTCTATGAATTTCCGCTCCTGAAAGTGCCCGTGCTGCTTCTCATCGGCCAGAAAGATACGACGGCGATCGGTAAAGAGGCCGCGCCGCCCGACGTGCGGGCGAAGCTCGGACATTATCCCGAACTCGGCAAGGCGGCGGCGGCTGCGATCAAGAACGCGCGGCTCGTCGAATTCCCGTCGCTTGGCCACGCGCCGCAAATCCAGGACCCGCAAGCATTTCACAAAGCGCTATTGGACGGCATCGGCGAACACGCGTCTCAATAATACAAATGCTGCTTATGCCGCCTTCGGAGCGGGCTCGCGCTCGAATGTCAGCCCCGCATGTTCGACAAGCCGCTTCACCAACGCATCGCCTAAGAGCGCGCCCGGCGTCCAGAAGCCGCCCTGTTCCGGCGCCTCCCGCGCCAGGCAAAGCGCGGCTTCCGATATCATCTTCGACGTCGAACCGTAGCCCGGATCGCGGTCGCCTTTGACCGCGAGACGCATCGCCTCTTTGCCATCGGCTTCGGCAACAAACAGGATGTCGTAGAATCCGCTTTCTCTCTCCTCGCGGCTTGGACCTTCGCCAGGTTTCGGGCCCTTGTCGCTCGAAAGCGGATTGAACTTGGCAATCATCTCAGCCGCCGCTTTGCCCACGTCACCCAATCCCGCGACGATCATCTCGTCGTAAAGGAAATCGGTGCCGTAAGGATGATTGCGCAGGAAATTGGTCCGGTGCACGTTCTTCGTATTGATCGCCGCCATGACGAACGGCGCGACCCAAGCGCCGACCGTCGGATCGAAGTGAGGCAGAAGCGTATTCGGCTGCGAAGGTCCGCTGAATCCCGGCGTCAACGCGAACGGATCGGCAAGCAGTTTCAACAAAGCCGGGCGTTTGGCGGCGGCCGCGAGCGTCGCCTTCATGCTCGCGGCGGTACCGCCCGAGAAAGTGCCGCGCATTGTGCGCACGCGGCCTTTGATGCGGCGCGCCGGCGAGCCCGATGCTTCTACGCAATGCTTCTGCAATTGCTCGACGCCGCAATCGAACGGAATGGAATCGAAGCCGCACGAGAAAACAATACGCGCACCGCTCGCCCGCGCCGCTGACTCATGCGCGTCGATCATGTCGCGCATCCAGGCGGGTTCGCCGCAGAGATCGACGTAGCCGGTGCCGGTCGAAACGCAGGCTTCGACAAGTGGCGAGCCGTAGAGCTGGTAAGGTCCGACCGTCGAAATCACGACGCGCGTTCGCCCGGCTATCGCGCGAAGCGCGGCGCCATCGTCGGCATCGGCAACGATGAGCGGCGTGTTGCTCGGCGCTCCGACCGACGAGCGCACTTCCGCGAGCTTCGCCTGGCTTCTGCCCGCCATCGCCCAGCGCGGCGCATCGTCGCCGGACATGCGGCGAACGAGATATTCGGCGACGAGCTGGCCGGTGAAACCGGTCGCGCCGTAAACAACGATGTCAAACTCGCGTTCTGATGCCATTTGCTTCCGCTCCGGGAGGAGGGCCTCGCATTCGGCGAGGGGAACCGCATTTCAATATTCCCCAATGGCCTCGGCGGGCAACGGCTCTCATCGGTCCAGCGGGGAGCTTTGCTGATGATGGGATTGGCCTTGGCGCCTGCACGGCCCTATCATTGGGACAAATCGACAAAAAGGGTGGGAGCGATGCCGAAGGGTTCCGATCTTCTGGTGCGGGCGTTGGAGAATGAAGGCGTCGAGCGCGTCTTTGGTATCCCAGGCGAGGAAAATCTCGACGTTGTCGAGTCGCTGCGGACATCGAAGATCGAGCTTGTCCTCACCCGTCACGAACAGGCG
>JAFAVH010000417.1 GCA_019242655.1 Methylobacteriaceae bacterium | reverse complement strand
CGCGAATTGGCAGCAACAGCGGCGGGCAGCACACCGGCGACAGGCGTCAGCGTGCCGTCGAGCGCGAGTTCGCCAAGAACGGTAAAGCCGGCGAGCGCATCGGCAGGAATGGCGCCGATCGCCGCCATGACCGCGAGCGCGATCGGCAGATCGTAATGGCTGCCCTCCTTCGGCATGTCTGCTGGCGCCAGGTTCACGGTGATGCGCTTTGCCGGCATGGCAAGACCGGACGCGACGAGCGCCGAGCGCACCCGCTCGCGCGACTCGGTGACCGCTTAGTCTCCCAATCCGACGATGTTGAAGACCACATTGCCCGGCAGGATCTGCACCTGCACGTCGACCGGCTTTGCCTCAATGCCTTCAAAGGCGACCGTCGCCACTCTCACCACCATTGACGCGTACCCTCGCGAGCTCGGCTGACTATCAACCTAGCGCAAGCGGAACCGCGAGGCAAGAACAAGACAAGAACATTTCGTGTTTCCTCGAGCTCGCTTTCGCGTGCACAAATCGTCGCCAATCGCGCTCTGCGGCGAAACCTCGCTGCGTCCTCCCCGTTTCCTCCGCACCAGAGGGAACAAACTCAATGGAGGCACAAATGGCAGGAAGAAACTGGCGGGACGAATCCCGCTATCGCGACGATAATTGGCGGGAAGGATCACGTGACCGAGACCGTTCCAGCTATGAAGGCAGCGATTACTATGGCCGTAGCGCCGGCCGCGATTACGGTCGCGGCGACCTCGGCGGACGCGGTCGCGATGAGTGGACCTCGGGCGGCGATTATGGCCGCGGCCGCTCCTATCAGGGTGGCGACTGGGGATCGGACCGCGGCGGCGGTACGAGCAATTATGGGCAGGACTACTCCAGGGACGTGCGGCGCGACAATTACAGCGACGTGGGTTACGGCGAGTCCCGCGACACCAACCCGTTCGGCAGCAACCGCGCTTACGAATACGACGATTGGAACCGCGGTGCAGGCCGCAGTTCCGGGCGCGATTATTTTGGCCGCGAACGTGGCGGCGCTTTCTGGAACAGCGATGCCGACAATCGCCGCGACTGGGATCTGAACCGGCGCAGCTGGCAGGGCCAGGATTACGGCCGCGGCTATGGCGGCAGAGAGCGCAGCTTCTGGGACCGCGCCTCGGATGAAGTTTCATCCTGGTTTGGCGACGAAGACGCTGAGCGGCGTCGGCGCGACGACCATTGCGGCCGCGGTCCGCGCAACTACACGCGCTCAAGCGACCGTATCCGCGAGGATGTGAATGACCGTCTAACGGACGACTGGCGTGTCGATGCATCAGACGTCGACGTTACGGTGTCGGGGACCGAGGTGACACTCAGCGGCACAGTGACGAATCGCGAGCAACGTCGCCGCGCCGAGGACATCGCCGAGAGCATCTCGGGCGTAAGTCACGTGCAGAATAATCTCCGTGTGAAAAACCAGGAGCAGTCCTGGAGCGGCTCTACGACAGACAGAACTCAGGGCTCGACCGGCGGTGTCGGGACGCTTGGATCGTCGACAAGTACGTCAACTCCCGGCGGGGTCGGCGGCGTCGGCAGCACCGGCAAGCGGACCTGACCCGCAACCAGTCCGATCCAACGGCTTGGAAAGGCGCCCACACAGGCGCCTTTCTTTTCGGCTGCGTGACAACCAGGTGACAGACTTCGGCACAGGCTTTGCTATTATGTGGGACGTGTTTCCGCGTCGGATGGGGAGCGGATCATGTCGGAGAATGTCGTCAGCCTGCACGGGACCTACGTTCCCGCAGCGCCTGAAACCAGTAATGTCGTCATCGAGGAGTTGGAGCGGCTTCTGGACGCGGCAAAGTCCGGCGAGATCATCGGCCTCGCGGGAAGCTTCGTTCACAGCAACAAGACGATCACCTATTCCTATGCCGGTAAGGTTGCCGGCTTCGGGATGATCGGCGGGATCGAATGCCTGAAGGAAAGGCTATTGCGCATCGCGCTGGCGCGCGAATGAGCTCGGGCGTTGCCGCTCTTCATCGATCTGCTGCATCATGCGTTCGAGCCCGCGCTGCAATCCAGCGCGTTGACTTGCCGTGAGCGAGACGACGATCTCGTCCGAATAGGTGCGCGCAAGCGGGATGATCTGCGCATAAAGCTTTCGTCCCTTTGCAGTCAGAAGCAGAAATGACTCGCGGCGGTCTTCCGCGTTGTTTCTCAGCTCGATCAGACCGCGCGCACGCAGCTTGGCAATCGCGCGGCTCACGACGGTCTTGTGCAGGTGCCGCTCGGCTTCGATGTCCTTGGCGCGCATCATATCGCGCTCGCCGACCGTCGCGAGCACGCGCCATTCTGGAATGCTGAGCCCAAATTTTTCCGAGTAGACTTCTGAAAAACGTGAGCTCGTGTAATCGGCAAGTACCGCCAGCTGGTAGGGCAAAAACCCGCGCAGGCTGAAGGCCTCTTGAGATTTGGCTTTGCTGCGCGCGCCCATAGACTCGCTTGACGGGCTGCCGAGATGCGCATAATGTCGCCAATAGTTGCTGAGTGCAACTATCTTCATTGAACCCGCACCATAGAAGTTCGACTCGACGCAAGTGCAGGGCGGAAAATGGCGGCGGAGCCGCGTAGCGGTCGTTTCCAGTTCGGTTACCGGCGCTCTGCCGATCAGGACAGGCGCGAGCCCGCGCGCCACCCGCTGATCGTTGTCGGCGCCGGCCCGGTCGGACTCTCGGCCGCGCTCGATCTCGCCCAGCGCGGCCGCAATGTCGTGCTGCTCGACGATGCCGACCGCATCGGCGAAGGCTCGCGCGCCATCTGCTTTTCCAAGCGCTCACTCGAATATTGGGACCGGCTCGGCGTCGGCGAGCGCATGGTCGAGAAGGGAGTCGTCTGGCAGGTCGGCAAGGTTTTCTTGGGCGACGAACTTGTCTATCGCTTCGATCTCTTGCCTGAAGGCGGGCACAAGATGCCAGCCTTTATCAATCTGCAGCAATATTATGCCGAAAAATTTCTGTGCGAGCGCGTTGCCGCGACGCCGGAGATCGATCTGCGCTGGCGCAACAAAGTCGTGGGCCTCACACCCGCGAACGATCACGTGCGGCTGACGGCCGAGACGCCGGACGGCCTCTACTCGCTCGCCGCGGATTATGTGATCGCGTGCGACGGCGCGCGTTCGAGCTTGCGCGGGATGGTCGGGGCCGAGTTCGTCGGCGAGACGTTCGAGGACCAGTTCCTTATCGCCGACGTGCGCATGAACGCGAAGTTCCCGACCGAGCGTTGGTTCTGGTTCGATCCGCCCTTCCATTCCGGCCAATCCGCGCTTCTGCACAAGCAGCCGGATGATGTGTGGCGGATCGACCTGCAGCTCGGGCCGCAAGCCGATGCGGAAATCGAGAAGAGGCCGGAAAACGTGCGCCCGCGCATCGAGCGGATGATCGGGCACGGCGATTTCGAATTCGAGTGGATATCGCTGTACAAATTCCAGTGCCGGCGCATGCAGCGCTTCACGCATGGGCGCGTGATCTTTGCCGGAGATTCGGCCCATCAGGTCTCGCCCTTCGGCGCGCGCGGCGCCAATTCAGGTCTCGAAGATGCGGAAAATATCGCTTGGAAACTCGATTACGTGCTCGCCGGCAAAGCGCCGGCGTCGCTCATCGAGTCCTACGATATCGAGCGTATCGCCGCGGCGGACGACAATATCGGTCATTCCACCCGTTCGACCGATTTCATCGCGCCGCATTCGCGCCACGAGCAGCGCTTGCGCAAAGCCGCGCTGCTGCTCGCGCGCAAGCACGATTTCGCCAAGCGCATGGTCAATGCCGGGCGGCTGTCGACGCCAACGGTTTACGAAACGCCGTTATCGGCGCCCGACGCCGACGAATGGCGCGGCGGTCCGAAGCCCGGCGCATCGATGTTGGATGCGCCTTTGCAAGACAAGGCCGGGCGCGATGTCTTCTTGAGCGAGATATTCGCAGTCCGCGGGCGCGGCTTCACGCTCCTCGAACATGCCAACGGAATTGCTGCGGATTGCCCCTCGGATGTGACGCGAATCGAGATCGGCGATAGAGGAGACCGCTTTCGCGATCCGACGGGCACGTTCGCCGCACGCTATGACTGCCCGCCGGGAAGCGCCTATCTTCTTCGCCCGGACGGTTACGTCGCAGCGCGCTTCAAGCGGGCGAACACGGCAGACATCGCAGGCGCACTTCATCGGGCCTGCGGCGGGCAATGAGCAGCGTGATGCAACAAACCCTGTCCACCGCTTCGAATTTCGGCAATCCCGATGCGGCGTACCGCATGATTGTCGAAGCGCATCGCGGCCTGAGCGATGAAGACAGCGCCGCGCTCGATGCGGCGCTTGTCCTTCTTCTCGCCAATCATATCGGCGATCTCGACGTGCTGAAAGAGGCGCTCGAACAGGCCGCACAGACGCTCTCTACAAAAGCGGGCGCGGCGCAATGAAACTGCATGGCTATTTCCGCAGCGCCGCGAGCTATCGCGTCCGCATCGCGCTCAATCTCAAGGGGATGCAGGCGGAGCATATCTATCACCATCTCCGCAAAGGCGAGCAGCGCGCGCCCGATTATCTCTCGCTAAACCCGCAAGGTCTCGTGCCGACGCTCGAGACCGACAATAGCACCATCATCACGCAATCGCTCGCCATCATCGAATGGCTCGACGAGACGCAGCCAGAGCCGCCGCTTCTGCCGAAAAATCCGACGCCGCGCGCGCGGGTGCGCGCGTTTGCGATGGTGCTCGCCTGCGACACCCATCCGATCCAGAATCTCGGCGTGCTCAATCGCTTGCGCGCAGCGAACCTGCCGGAAGATTTCGTCACGCAATGGGCGGCCGAGACGAACGCCCAAGGGCTCGACGCTTGCGAGCGGTTGATCCTCACCGAGCGTGGCCCATTCTGCTTCGGCGCCGATCCGACGATTGCCGACATCTGTCTCGTCCCGCAGCTTTATAATGCCCGCCGCTTCAAAGTGGACGTCTCCAAGTTCCGGCGTCTGCGCGAAGCGGAGGCCGCCTGTCTGGCGCTACCGGCATTCAAGGATACCGCGCCGGAGCAGCAACCGGATTTCGAGCCTTGAGGAGAAGGCCATGAACTATGCCTCGCCGCAAACAGTCGCCGAAGCGCGCGCCGCCGGTACGATCACGCCGGGTTACATGACCGGCTTTGGCAATTCGTTCGAGACGGAAGCGCTTCCGGGCGCGCTTCCGATCGGCCGCAATTCGCCACAGAAATGCGCGTATGGACTTTATGCCGAGCAGCTCTCCGGCTCGCCCTTCACCGCACCGCGCGCGGCAAACGAGCGCTCGTGGCTCTATCGCATACGGCCCTCGGTGAAGCACAGCGGGCGGTTTGCAAAGGCTGATATCGGCCTGTGGAAGACGGCGCCCTGTGCCGGGAGCGACATGCCCATTGGGCAATTGCGCTGGGACCCAATTCCGTTGCCGCGCGAGCCGCAATCCTTCCTCGAAGGCGTGCGCACGATCACGACCGCGGGTGACGCCAACACGCAGACCGGTATGGGCGCACATGTCTATCTGATCACGCGCTCGATGCAGGACGAAGTTTTCTACAACGCCGACGCCGAAATGCTGTTCGTGCTGCAGCAAGGCAAGCTGCATTTCTTCACCGAATTTGGCATTATCGATGCGGAGCCGGGCGAGATCGTCATCATCCCGCGCGGCGTGAAGTTCCGGCTCGACTTGATGGATGAAGCGGCGCGCGGCTATCTCTGCGAGAATTACGGCGGCGCGTTCACGCTGCCCGAGCGCGGACCGATCGGCGCGAATTGCTTGGCAAATTCGCGCGACTTCATGACGCCGGTCGCCGCCTACGAAGATCGCGATGTCAGAACCGAGCTCTACGTCAAATGGGGCGGCCAGCTTTATCGCACCACATTGCAGCACTCGCCGTTCGACGTTGTCGCCTGGCACGGTAATTACGCGCCTTACAAGTATGATCTCCGGCGCTACTCGCCGGTCGGTCCTATCCTCTACGATCACGCCGACCCCTCGATCTTCACGGTGCTCACTGCACCCTCCGAGACACCCGGCACGGCGAATATCGATTTCGTCATCTTCCCCGAGCGGTGGCTTGTCGCGGAAAACACGTTCCGTCCACCCTGGTATCACATGAACATCATGTCGGAATTCATGGGTCTCGTCTGCGGTGTCTATGACGCGAAGCCGGAAGGCTTCGTGCCCGGCGGCATATCGCTACACAATTGCATGCTGCCGCACGGCCCCGATGCGCAAGCATTCGAGCATGCAAGCAATGTCGAATTGAAGCCGGTGAAACTCACCGGCACGATGGCCTTCATGTTCGAGACGCGCTTTCCGCAGCATGTGACGCCATATGCGGCCGAGCTCGACACGCTGCAAAGCGATTATGCCGATTGCTGGCAGGGGCTCGAAAAACGTTTCGATCCGACGCGGCCGTAAGTTTACGCATGCCTGTCAATCCCAGCGATCCGAGCCTGCGCTCCTTCATCGAAGCTCGACCGGATTCGGACTTTCCGATCCAGAATCTGCCATTCGGTGTGTTCTCGACGCAGAGTTCGCCGCAAAAGCGCGTCGGCGTGGCAATCGGCGACTTCGTTCTCGATCTCGCCGAACTAGAACAGCGTCGCCTGCTCGCGCCGGCGGGCGGCGAAACGCACGTGTTCGACCGAGCCTCGATCAACGCCTACATGGCGCTCGGACAAAAGGTGTGGTCGCAGACACGCGCAAAGATCAGCGAGCTTTTGCGCCACGACAATCCGACGCTGCGCGACGACAAGGCCCTGCGCGAAACCGTCTTGGTTCCGCGCAGCGGCGCGACGATGCACCTGCCAATCGAAGTCATGGGCTTCACCGACTTCTATTCCTCGCGCGAGCACGCAAGCAATGTCGGAAAGATGTTTCGGCCACAGGGCGAGCCGCTGATGCCGAATTGGCTGCACATGCCGATCGGCTATAACGGCCGCGCCAGCACGGTCGTCGTCTCCGGCACGCCGGTGCGACGCCCGAACGGTCAAATGAAGCCGCCGCAGGCGAATGCGCCGACGATGGGGCCGTCGCGCCGGCTCGATTTTGAGCTGGAGATGGGCGTTGTCGTCGGTCAGCCCAACAAGATGGGCAGCCCGATCAGCATGGCGCAGGCCGAGGAGATGATTTTCGGCTTCGTTCTCCTCAACGATTGGAGCGCGCGCGACATCCAGCCGTGGGAGCAGCCGCCGCTCGGACCGTTTCAGGCGAAGGCTTTCGCGACCTCGATCAGCCCCTGGGTGGTGACGCGCGAGGCGCTGGCGCCGTTCCTGGTCGACGGCCCGGTCCAAGAGCCGGCACCCCTGCCCTACCTCTCGCGCCAAGCGCCGCAGAATTACGACATCGGCCTTGAAGTGGCGCTAAGCTCCGATAAAGGCGAGACGGTCATCTCCCGCACGAATTTCAAATACATGTATTGGTCGAGCGCCCAGCAGCTTGCTCACCACGCCTTCTGCGGCTGCGCGATGCGCGTCGGCGACCTTCTCGGCTCGGGTACGATCAGCGGTCCGGAAAAGCACGAGCGCGGCAGCTTGCTCGAGCTTTCCTGGAACGGCACGGAGCCCCTCACCTTGCAGGACGGCGCGCAACGCACGTTTCTCGAGGATGGCGACACCTTGATCCTGCGCGGCGCTGCGCGCGGCGAAGGCTACCGGATCGGGTTTGGCGAGTGCGCGGGCACGATACGGCCTGCCGTCGCTCTGGCGACGGGCGAGCGCTAAGACGCGCGCCGGCGCGGCAGCGGCGTCAGGTAAAGCTCACCAAGGACCGGGCCAAAATAGATCGGCAGCGTCGATTGCGGCACGCCGTCATAGAGTTCATGCAGGCCCTTGCCGATCTTGTCGAGCATGACCGGGTCCGGCGCCGCCGAACGCGTTGCGGCGTAGTGGACCTCCGCAGACATCTGCGGCTCGGTATCTCTCATCTGGGGACGGACGTTGACCTTGCTCATGCGAATCGCGCGTCTTCAAAGTTAACAATTCCCCGCAACCTCTTTCAGTAAGGTTAACAATCGGTTGGCTTAGCTATTTCGCCGGATTCGCCGCGATCAAAAAAGACAAAGCCCCGCGATGTCTCGCAGGGCTTTGAATTTTATCGACACGGACGGGCTTGTCCCGCTTTTGGTCTCTCGCCGTCGAAGGTGATCGGGCTTGTCGGCTGAGGCACGTATCGAGTTGTTACAAATTTATGAGGCAAATTGTGAATAACATCTTAATGCATGGGGCCGCAGTGCGGCGGCGCACGCTGATCTGCTCATGAAGCGAGCAGCGTCCTTAAAACAGTAGGGAAACGAGGGCGGCGTTTCGCGCCAATCGATGCAACAAGTCGTTTACAGCTGACAAATGAGGCTCACGACGCAGCTTTCTTGTACAGGTCTTGATACGTGCTGCGCAGCTCATTTTTCTGAACCTTGCCCATCGCGTTGCGCGGCAGATTGTCGGCAAAGAGGATGCGCTTTGGCAGCTTGAATTTTGCCAGCCGTGCGTCCAGTGCGCGTGAAATCTCCCGCTCGTCGATCGTCGCACCCTGCTTGCGCACGACCACCGCGGTGACGCCCTCACCGAAATCAGGATGCGGCACGCCGATCACCGCGCTTTCCACTACACCCGGCAACGCGTCGATCTCCGTCTCGACTTCTTTGGGATAAACGTTGAAACCGCCGGTAATGACGAGATCTTTGCCGCGGCCGACGATATAGACGTAGCCCTTCTCATCCATGCGTCCGAGGTCGCCGGTCTTGAAGTAGCCGTCCTTCGTGAACTCCTCAGCCGTTTTTTCAGGCATCCGCCAATAGCCCTTGAAAACATTGGGGCCGGCGACTTCGATCATTCCGACCTCGCCGCGCGCAATTGGCGCACCTGTTTCGGGATCGACGATCCGCAACGAGACCTCGGGCAACGGAAAACCCACCGCGCCTGGAATGCGCTCGCCCTCGTACGGATTCGACGTATTCATGTTGGTTTCGGTCATTCCATAGCGTTCGAGGACGGAATGACCCGTCTTTGCGCCCCATTCGCGATGTGTCTCAGCGAGTAGCGGCGCCGAGCCCGACGTGAAAAGCCGCATGTGCTTGACGAGTGCCGGGTCCAGCTCGGGATGCTGCAGGAGCCGCGTATAGAAGGTCGGCACCGCCATCATGCTCGTTGCCTTCGGCAGCAGGCGAATGACGGTATCGGCGTCAAAGCGCGGCAAGAAGAGCAGCGACCCCCCGGCCATCAACAGCGTGTTGAGCGCAACGAAAAGCCCGTGCGTGTGATAGATCGGCAGCGCATGCAAAAGTACATCGTTCGGCCCAAAGCCCCAGTAATCGACGAGCGTGCGCGCATTCGAGGCGAGATTTTCCTGAGTGAGCATTGCGCCTTTCGAACGCCCGGTTGTGCCCGACGTGTAGAGAATGGCGGCGAGATCATCCGGTTCGCGTGAGGCATTCGTGAATTTTGCCGACGCGCGCCTCGCCTTGTCGGTTAGCGATCCGCGGCCTTGCGCGTCGAGCGTCTCGATATGCGCGACACTGGCCTCATTCGCCGCATCGGTTAGTTTGCCGCGACGCGCCGGATCGCAGACGAAAACCTTCGGTCCGGCATCGCCCAGGAAATATCCGATCTCCGCCGGCGTATATGCGGTGTTGAGCGGCAGGAACACGGCGCCAGCGCGCAGGCAAGCGAGATAGAGAAGCACGGCTTCCGGCGACTTCTCCACCTGCACAGCGACGCGATCACCCGGCTCAACGCCGAGACCGCGCAGGGCGGAGGCGAGCCGCCCCGAGCCTTCCTCGAGCTCGCCATATGATACGACGCGACCGTCCGGCGTCGTCAGGAACGGCTTGTCACGCTGTGGAAAGCACGCCCTAAGCGCGTCGTAAAGATGAGCAGACATCGAAACTCAGAAAGGAATTGAAAACTCAGGAAGAACTTGCAGGCACACTTTGCAGCCGAACACGTGGCTTGGCCTCGGGCTTGAGCTGTTTGCGCACCGCCGGAGAGGCGACGATCTCGCGCTGATTGGCATAGGCCTCATGGTTCTCTTCGATCTCGTCAAGATCATAGAGGTAATTGACCATGATCCCTGCCGATTCGCGCAATCCCTTGCGCGAGCGGTCGCCTAGCCAATTGATCCGCTCCAGTCTAGCGCCGTTGCCGAGATGGAAACGAGCGACCGGGTCAACAGCACGGCCATCCGGCGTCTTCGCTCGCAAGAAATAGTGCGCGGCAAGCGGTTCGATGACGCGACGTGCTGTCTCGGCGGCAACCGGATTTTCCGTCCACGCCCATTCGTCGAGAGCCGCCAGCATTACCCGTTCCTCATCGCTGACGGGAACATCGTCGGCGGCCCTCATCCACAGCCGGAACCCTGGAACGGGCGAGAGCGTCACGAACGTCTCGAGCCGCGGCAGCTCGCGTTGCAGCTCCTGCACAACTTGCTTGATCAGGAAATTGCCGAAGGAAATGCCAGCAAGTCCCGCCTGACAGTTGGAGATCGAGTAGAACACGGCGGTACGCGCCTGTGCGGGATCGATGATGTTGCGGTCTTCCACAAGCAGCGGTGCGATCGCGCCGGGCATTTCTTCGGTCAGCGCAATTTCGACGAAGATCAGCGGCTCATCGGCAAGAGCGGGATGGAAGAAGGCATAGCAGCGCCGGTCTGGCGCATCGATGCGCCGGCGCAGATCATCCCAGCCATGGATTTCGTGCACCGCTTCGTAGCGGATGATCTTTT
>JAFAVH010000393.1 GCA_019242655.1 Methylobacteriaceae bacterium | reverse complement strand
GCTGCTGCTCACCGGCCTCGGCTTCGATCAATCGGCCAGCGCCCGAGCGCGGGATAATCTTGCAATCGCGACGCCGTTCGAGGTCGGGGACAGCCCGGCCGGCAACTACCTGGCCGCCCTGGTCGCCGGCGCCGAGCGCGACACGCTCGCGGCCGCGACGTTCTTTCGCGAGACTCTGCGCTACGATCCGCGCAATCCGGAATTGATTGAGCGCGCCTTCGTCGCCTCGCTCGCCAATGGCAATATGCCGGATGCCTTCAACCTGGCCGACCGGTTGCTGCAGCGCGACGCGAACAATGGCTTGGCCCATCTTGCGCTCGGTATCCGTGCTATCAAGCAGCACCAATATGCCGGCGCCCGCAACAGCCTCTCGAAAGGCGGAGCCGGGCGTCAAAGGGACATCACAGCGACCCTGCTTACCGCCTGGTCTTACGCCGGGGCCGGCGATTACAAACGGGCGCTTGGCCAGGTCGATAAGCTTAAGGACGAGGGGTTCGGCACTTTCCGCGACTTTCATGCGGCCCTGATTGCCGAGCTTGCAAACAATGTCCCGGAAGCCACGAAGCGTTTTCAGGCCGCTTATAACGGGGAGAAGAGCACGCTGCGGCTGGTCGATGCTTACGCTCGCTTCCAAGATCGTCACGGACATCGCGACGAAGCGATCCGTGCTTACGAGGCGTTCGATCAGATCCTACCGCGGCATCCGGTCGTGACCGCCGCACTGGCCGATCTGCGCGCCGGCAAGCCGCTTGAGCCGCTGATTCGCACGGCGGATCAGGGTGCGGCTGAAGTTCTCTATGGACTTGGGGCGGTCGGCGGACGCCAGGGTGACGAGCTCGCGGCTATCGTTTATCTACGGTTATCGCTTTATCTCTCAAACAAGAATGGTCTTGCGACCGTGACGCTCGCCGACATTTTCGAGCGGCTGAAGCAATACGAACAGGCGATCGAAGTCTATGACAGCGTCCCGGACGACAGTCCGCTACGCGTGAACGCGGACATTCAGACGGCGCTTCTGCTGGAAACGTTGGGCAAGACCGAGGAAGCGCAAAAGCGGCTGCAAGACATCGTCAACGAGAAGCCGAAGAACGAAGAGGCGTTGACCGCGCTCGGCAATTTGCAACGCTCCCGCAAGCAATTTGCCGAAGCGGCGGCGACGTATACGAAGGCGCTGGAACTCTCGAGCAAGCCTGAGAAGAGTCTGTGGTCGCTCTATTATTATCGCGGCATTGCCTACGAGCGGCAGAAAGCCTGGCCAAAGGCGGAAGCCGATTTCAAGAAGGCGCTGGAGCTTTTTCCCGATCAGCCGCTGGTTTTGAACTATCTCGGCTATTCGTGGGTCGATCAGGGCACCAATCTTGACGAGGCATTCAAGATGCTACGCCGCGCCGTGGAGCTGCGGCCGACGGACGGCTATGTCGTCGACAGTCTTGGCTGGGCGCATTACAAACTCGGCGAATATGACCAGGCCGTCAAAGAGCTCGAACGCGCGATTGAGCTGAAATCGTCTGATCCGGTCATCAACGACCATCTTGGAGACGCTTACTGGCGCGTCGGCCGCAAGCTCGAGGCGCATTTCCAATGGAATCATGCGCGGGATCTGAAGCCCGAACCCGAGGATCTCGACCGCATCTTGAAAAAGATCGATGATGGCCTGCCCGAGGATGACAAGCCCGCGGCTGCCGAGGCTGAACCCAAGAAGCAAAACGAATCGAAGAACGGGGGCTGAGCGCGCTTGGCGCTCAATACTCGCAGGTGATGCTGACGGCGCGTGCGCCTGCCAAGATCAATCTGACGCTGCACGTCCTCGGACGTCGCGCCGACAATTATCACGAGCTAGAAAGTCTCGTCGCCTTCGCTGGCGTCGGCGATGCTCTCACGTTTCAGCCCGGTGACACACTGAGCCTTACCGTGTCGGGACCAAACGCCGCTGGTGTGGGCGCGGATGCGGACAATCTCGTCCTGCGGGCGGCGCACGAACTTGCGCGCCGCGTGGACGGCCTGCGCATCGGCGCCTTTCATCTAGCGAAGCGCCTGCCGGTCGCATCGGGAATTGGCGGCGGCTCATCCGATGCGGCGGCGGCGCTGCGGCTGCTCGCCCGCCACAACGACCTCACGCTCACCGATGCGCCGGTGGGTGAGGCTGCGCGCGCCACAGGCGCCGACGTTCCCGTCTGTCTCGCCCCGAGCGCCCGGCTGATGAGCGGCATGGGGGAGCGGCTCTCCGAGCCCCTGAAGCTTGCGCCGCTTTTTGCCGTGCTCGTTAATCCTGGTGTCGCGGTGGAAACGCGGGCGGTGTTTTCGCGGCTGGGCTTGATGCCCGGAGAAAGCACCGGATCGGCACCACATCCTGTCATGTCCGCGCCCGGAGATCCGTCTGCTCTGCTCGTGGCGCTGAGAAAAGCGCGCAACGATCTCGAA
>JAFAVH010000391.1 GCA_019242655.1 Methylobacteriaceae bacterium | reverse complement strand
TGCGAATTGGCTTGAATCTGCTTGTTGATTCGTCGAGCATTTCGTAGGGAATTCCCGCTTTCGCGGTAATGACAGGTTACCGCGCCTGCGCGTGATATTCATGGTTCGGCCGCATGTCGACGGCGGATGCCATGCGGTTCGACATATTGAAGAAGCTCGCGACCGCGGCAATGTCCCAGATGTCGCGATCGCCGAAGCCCAGTTTGCGCAGCTCCTCGCGATCGCTCTCTTCGATCGTGGCACTCGCATTCGTCACCTTGACGGCGAAGTCGAGCATCGCCCGCTGCTTCGGTAAAAGCTCGGCGGCGCGATAGTTCATCACCATCATGTCGCCGCGCACCGGATCGCCGGAGAGCTGGCGCACCGCCGCGCCATGCGCAGTCAGGCAGTAGAAGCATTTGTTTTCGGATGACACGGCAACGGCGATCATCTCGCGTTCGAGCTTGCTCAAGCCGGACGGCGCGAGCATCAGGTCGTTGTAGAAAGCAACGAAAGCTTCGAGCTTCGCCATGTCGAAGGCGTACGCCGTGAGCACATTCGGCACGAAGCCGATCTTGTCGCGGCATTTTTGGAAATAGGCTTCCATTGCCGGGGTGAGCTCGGCCTGTGGCAGATCGAGCGCGGTCACGTGCGGCAGGTCCTTCGCGTTGACGTGCGGCGGTGGCGCGTTGGCGCGGGGCTTCTTCGCATGTGCCGTGGCAGCCATGATATCTCTCCGATTGTTTGTTGCGATCCTTTCACGCCGTGGCGTCGGGTCAAGCGCGCAGTTTTTACCCCAATCGCCTGCCTCATTTCAGCCGCCGCCGCGGCGCTATGGCTTGCTGCATGAGCGCGGTCACAAAGCCCAACGAATCCGGACAGGATCTCTGGGTCTTCGGCTACGGCTCGCTCATGTGGCGGCCGGGCTTCGACTATGCCGAGCGCCAGCTCGCCTGGCTGCGCGGCTATCATCGCGCGCTCTGCATCTATTCGCACGTGCATCGCGGCACGCCGGAGCGGCCGGGCCTCGTGCTCGGCCTCGATCGCGGCGGTTCATGCCGCGGCACCGCGTTTCGCGTCGAAGCGCAAAAGGCCGAGGCGACGATTGCCTATTTGCGCGCGCGCGAGCAGGTGACGACGGTGTATGTCGAGCGCCGCGCTCGCATTCGGCTCGATGATGGGCGCGATGTCGAAGCGCTCACTTACGTCGTCGATCGCAAGCATGTGCAATATGCCGGCAAGCTGCCGCTCGATACGATCATCGAACATGTACGAAACGGCGTCGGTCAGTCCGGCGAAAATCCCGCCTACGTGCTGAACACGCACCGCCATCTCGCCGATCTCTCCTTGCGCGATCCTGTTCTCGCGCAACTCGTCCGCGCTTTGGCGCTCGACGAGCAGATCGGCGAAGCCGAGACTACTGACGTAGAATGAAGGCGCGCTGCAAGTCGGCGTAAGCCGCATCGCGTTGCTCGCGATTGCTCGGCAACAGATGGACGTGAAATTCATTCGGCGTGCGTCCGCCGAGCCAATTGCCGGCGCTTGCGTGCAGGCGCAGCGGCAACCCGTGCGGCACGATCGATAAAGCGCGGCAATCCCCATCGGCGCCGCGCGCCACCGCGATCACGACCGCGCAGGAAAGATCGAGACCTTCCAGCGCCGTGTCGCCTGCCGAAAATATCGTGCAGACATAGCGCCGGCGCGATGCGCCGATCCAGAAGTGAAAGCGATCGCCAAGTGGGCCGAAAGGCGAGCACGAGAGGTTTTTGCCTTGGAGCCGCGTGGCGCGCCGGTCGCTTGTCTCAAATGGCCACCTGACATGAATGCCCACGACACACTCCTACGCGAATCGCCGTGAACAAAGATGGAACAAAGTGGCCGCGCCGTCAATTGGCGGCGCGTGTTTTTTGCTGTCCCAAAATGAATCAGAATTCGTAGAGTCGCTTCGGATTGTCGACGAGAATTTTCTTGCGCGTCGCGGCGTCCGGCACCCATTCGGCGAGCAGATTGAGCACGCGCCCGTCATCGATTGCGAGCGCCGGCGCGATGTCGGTCGCCTTGCGGCCCTCGACTTTCACTGCGTCCGGATGCGGCCAGTCGCTGCCCCAGACGAGCCGGTCCGGATTTGCCGACACCAATGCGCGTTCGAACGCGGCGACCTCGGCATAGTCCGGCGCTTTGCTCGACGCGCGATATGCGCCCGACACTTTCACATACGCCTTGCCGCTTTTGACGAGCCCGAGCACCGTATCGAAGCCGGGCTGACCAGTGCCGCGAGATGCCTCGGCGCCGGCGAAATGATCGAAGACGACCGGCATCGTGAGTTTTTCGAACTGCTCTTTTAGCGGGTCGATAACCGACAATCGCGCATAGACTTGGATGTGCCATGGGCGTCCGCGAACTTGCTGAACCGCGGCTTCGAGCCGCTTTGCCGCGACGACCGGATCGAAAATGCCGCCAGTCTCGAGATTGATGCGGATGCCGCGCACCCCGCCTTTATGCATCGCATCGAGATCGGCGGCGGACGTTTTCTCGTCGATGACCGCGACGCCGCGCGCGCGTTCGAGGCCGAGCTGCTTGATGCCGTCAAGCGTCGCGGAATTGTCGGTGCCGTACACGCTCGGCGTGACGATGACCACGTGATCCATATGCAGCGCCTTTTGCAGCGCGAGCAGATCGTCGGCGGTCGCGACGGGCGGCGTGTACGCACGGCCCGACCAGAACGGAAACTTTTGCGGATCGGGAAAAACGTGAACGTGCGAATCGACGGCGCCGGGCGGCACGTCAAAATTGACCGGCGTCTTTACCGTCGATGGCGCCGATTGTGCTTCGGCGAACTTGGCGCCGCCAATACTTGCCGCGGCGACTGCGCCGGCGAGCTGCAGGCCCTCTCTGCGTGACAACATGATTTCCTCCCGAAACGCACGCTTTCCCGTGCTGATTACGGCAGGCTAGCAGATTGAGCGGCGATGTCTCGCGCTCTCAATGCGCGGCAAGTTACTTCTCGACGAAGGCCTTCTCGATAACGAACTCGCCGGGCTCGCCGTGATTGCCCTCGGCAAAGCCGCGCTCGTCGAGAAGCTCGCGCATCTCGCCGATCATCTGCGGTGAACCGCAAAGCATGAGACGATCCTGCTCGCGGTCGAGCACCGGCAGGCCGGTATCGTCGAACAACGTTTTCGAAGTGATGAGATCGGTGATGCGGCCGCGGTTGCGGAACGGTTCGCGCGTCACCGTCGGATAATAGACGAGCTTCTCGCGCACGAGCTCGCCGACATATTCGTCTTCGGGCAAATGCTCGGTGATCGTTTCGGCATAAGCGAGCTCGGCGACTTGGCGGCAGCCGTGCACGAGCACGACCTTCTCGAAACGCTCGTAGGTCTCGGGATCGCGGATGATGCTCATGAACGGCGCGAGGCCGGTGCCGGTGCCGAGCAGATAGAGATTGCGGCCATCGAGCAGGTTGTCGAGCACGAGCGTGCCGGTTGCCTTGCGGCTGACAATGATGGGATCACCGACGTTCAAGTGCTGCAGCCGCGAGGTGAGCGGGCCGTCCTGCACTTTGATCGAGAAGAATTCGAGATTCTCCTCGTAATTCGGGCTGACGACGCTGTAGGCGCGCAAGAGCGGCCGTCCCTCCACTTCGAGGCCGATCATCGTGAACTGGCCGTTGCGGAATCGAAACGCCGAGTCCCGCGTCGTGCGGAAGCTGAATAGCGTGTCCGTCCAGTGGTGAACCGAGACGACTTCTTCCCTGTTGAAGTTGCTCATTCTAGCCCTCAGCTTCTGCGGAGAATAAACTTGCTGTCGAGAGGTGGATTTGCACAAAATCCATCCAGATCAGCTATATTTACCTTCCATCAGATCGTTTGTACACAAATGAATTTATGGAGCGCTAGCCTGCCCCTGTCAATCGCCGCGGGCAAGTGCTTGCATGGGACCGATCGCCGCGTGTGAGGAGAACGGAACGCAATGGCCGCCGAAGAGCAGAAATCAGCCGGTCCGGCGAAGCTCGTCATCCGCAATATCGGGCTCATCCTCAGCGGCGCTTTGGAGCGGCCGATTCTGGACGGCGACGCGGTCGTGGCGGTCGATGGCCGGATCAGCGCGATCGGGCGGCTGAAAGACCTCGATACCGAAAGCGCCACGACTGTGGTCGACGCCAAGGGCGCCGTGCTGACGCCGGGGCTGATCGACAGTCACGTCCATCCCGTCGCGGGGGATTGGACGCCGCGCCAGACCCAGCTCAACTGGATCGACTCCTCGATGCATGGCGGCGTTACCACCATGATCTCGGCCGGTGAGGTGCATACACCCGGTCGGCCGCGCGACATCGTCGGGTTAAAGGCGATGGCGATCACGGCACAGCGGACGTTCGCGGCCTTCCGGCCGGGCGGCGTCAAGCTGCATGCCGGCGCGCCGGTGATCGAGCACGGGATGGAAGAGAGCGACTTCGCCGAGCTCGCCTCGGCGGGCGTAAAGCTTCTGGGCGAGATCGGCCTCGGCGGCGTCAAGGACGGGCCGACCGGGCGCAAGATGGTGGAGTGGGCGCGCAAGCACGGCATCCAGAGCACGATCCACACCGGCGGCCCGTCGATTCCGGGCTCCGGTCTTATCGACAAGGACATCGTGCTCGAATGCGACGCTGACGTCGTCGGGCATATCAACGGCGGCCACACCGCGCTGCCCGACGATCAGATCCGCTGCATCTGCGAGAGCTGCAAGCGCGGGCTTGAGCTCGTCCATAACGGTAACGGCCGTTCGGCGCTGTACACCTTGCAGCTCGCCAAGGAGATGGGCGACCTCGAGCGGGTCATTCTGGGCACCGACGGCCCGGCCGGCTCGGGCGCGCAGCCGCTTGGCATCCTGCGCATGATCTCCATGCTTGCTTCGCTTGGCGACGTGCCCGCAGAGACGGCGTTCTGCTTCGCGACAGGCAATACAGCGCGCATGCGTGCGCTCGATTGCGGGCTCATCGAGATTGGCCGCACCGCCGATTTTGTGCTGATGGATAAAGCGCAGCACTCGCCGGCGAAGGACATGCTCGAGAGCGTTGCCCTTGGCGATCTGCCGGGTGTTGGCATGGTCATTATCGACGGGTCGGTGCGCGCCGGGCGCAGCCGCAACACGCCGCCTGCAGAACGAATGCCGAAAGTGGTGCTCGCATAGGTTCGAGTGTCACGCTGACGCTCAGCGACGCTGTTACCTGAACAACACAGCATTTCTTAATGAAGCCTCACTGTGGCTTCCGCTCTTGCTAGCAAGAAGCTTGGCCGTCAATGTTGCCCGCAGATCGTCGGAGGGCATCATGTTCAAGAAAATACTAATGGGCTCACTTGCCGCAGCGACCATGACCGCTTCGGCTTATGCAGCGGACCTTCCGGCGCGTATGGCGCCGCCCCCGCCGCCGCCGGTTCCGGTTTGCATCTGGTGTGGCTTCTACCTCGGTGTGAACGGCGGTGGCGCATTCACCCGCACGCAGGCGCTTCCCTACATCGAGACTTTCCCGGGCGCAGGTATCACCTTCTCTTCCCCCGACATGGGTCCGCTTCCGTCGCGTAGCGGCGGCTTCGGTGGCGGTCAGGCCGGTATCAACTGGCAGTGGGGAATGTTCGTAGCCGGCGCCGAACTCGACGCCGAGGCTATTCGCCTGAACTCGAATGTCGCTACGACAGTTGCCACTCCGCTCATCCGGACGATCGCCTCGACGCAGCGCATCGACTATTTTGGCACCGCGCGTGGCCGCGTCGGTATCGCCTTTGGCGGACCCGGCTGGAACTGGGGCTGGGGCTCGTCCGGCTTCGGCGGATCGGTCCTCGTCTATGCAACAGGCGGCTTCGCTTACGCAGGCGTTCGCGACGGCTTCACGTACGTCGACTCGGCCGGCTTCTCAGCTGTAAATTTCGGCAACAATGGCCGGACGGGCTTCTCGGCAGGCGGCGGCGTGGAATGGAAATTCCTCCCGAACTGGTCGATCAAAGGCGAGTACCAGTATATCGGCCTACGCCAGGGCCCGGTTGCTGCAGCTAACGAATTCGTCGCGGGCGTTGGCACGGCGTTCGTCATCAGCCGCCGCGATCCGCGGGTCGAGATGCATACGGCTCGAATCGGTCTGAACTACCACTTCAGCTTGGCTGCGCCGGCTCCGGTCGTCGCCCGCTACTGAAATCTGACGAAGCTCCAAGCGATCAGGCCCGGCCAAAAGCCGGGCCTTTTCACTTCGACGAAGGGCGGTCGGTCACCTCCTTGGCATCGACAATCAGGGCCATAGTGTTGCGGCGCTGCCACGAGGTATTTTAATGCGTCGCTTCTCTGCTCGGCGATATTGCTAAGCTGAGTTGTTTCCTGCTCTAATTTTTTACGTGAATTAGGGAGTGAAACCCCATGCTGAAGAAATTTCTCATCGCAAGTGCCGCTATCTCGACATTCGCGGGTTCTGCACTTGCTGCCGATCTGCCTTCGCGCAAAGCGCCCCCGGTCTATGCACCGCCGCCACCCGTCTTTACCTGGACCGGTTTCTATGTCGGCGCGAACGGCGGCTACATCGATCGTCAGCGAACTCATATTTTCGGCAGCTCCCTTGGCGGGGCAGGAGTCGGGGCGGACGTTGCGACTGCTCTTGCACTGGGGCAAGGCGCTAACTTCGACCTGAACCGCACGTCAGGTTTTCTCGGCGGCGGTCAAGTCGGTTATAACTGGCAGGTCAACCAATACGCTGTGATCGGCGTAGAGGGCGATGCTCAGGGAACATCGCTGCGTCGGAACGACTCGCTGACGACGGTCACGCCCGTCACCTGCGCACTTCTTGGCTGCGCCGGCGCCGCGGTTACAAGCACCTTCACGACGCAGCAGCGGCTCGATTGGATCGCGACACTGCGAGGACGTATCGGCTTTCTCCCGATGCCGAATTTGTTGCTCTACGCGACAGGTGGCGTGGCGTTCGCCAATCCGACCGCGAACATGGGAATAACCTCGACGGTCAACTTCCCGCCAATTGCCGCCACGGCTACTGGCTTCTCAGCTCTGTCGTCATGTGGCAACAATAATGGCTTCTTCGGCGGCAACAACAACGGCAACTGCTTCCGCGTCGGCTTCACCGCCGGCGGCGGCGTGGAGTGGATGTTCCTGCCGAACTGGTCCGTGAAGGCCGAAGCGCTTTATTACGATCTCGGCACCCGCCGCAACTCGACTTTGAACACGATCGGGCCAGCGTTCGGAACCGGCTTCACCGCTAACTCGCTGGTGACGGTCGACAATCGCGCGCGCGGTATGATCGCTCGTGGCGGTCTGAACTATCACTTCAATTGGGGCGTACCGGCACCGGTCGTTGCCCGGTACTGAGCATACCGAAGCTTCAAACGATCAGGCCCGGCTCTGCCGGGCCTTTTCATTTCAGCTTGCCAAGCAGCTTTACGATCGCGCGTCTTTCATTCGCGTTTAGCGGCGCAAGAGTGGCCTCGGTGATCGCGTGCGCCGCAGACGCCGACCGTTCAACCAACTCGCGGCCTGCTTGCGTCAACGTGACCGTCAGCCGCCGGCTGTCTTGCGGATCGGAGCGCGTTTCCGCCAGCCCGCGATGTACGAGCCGGTTCACCACCCCCTTTATGGTAGCGGCATCCATGGCGGTGAGCCGGCCAAGAAGATTTTGCGAACAGGGTCCGCGTTCATTGAGACGTGCGAGGGCCGCCCACTGTGTCGGCGTCAAATCGCCGATCATACGCGCGGCGAAGATCGCGGTATGGCGTTGGCCTGCTTGCCGCAAAAGGAAGCCGACCTGCTCATCGAGCAGATAGGGCTTGCCGCCTGGCTGGCCGGCATCGATCTCAGCAACTTGCCTGGTTCGCGCCTCCGACATGAAACCTCGCTTGACCGGGACCGCGAAGCTGCCAGATTATTTGCACACTAACAAATCCACTCGCGCTTCAGAGTGGCCCTCGCGACGGGAAAGGGGTTGAGTGCTTGAGCATTTTCGTGCGCCCCGATTCGCTCAAACAAGCCACCGACCTCCTCGCCGCGCGGGATTACACGATCGTTTGCGGCGGCACCGACGTCTTCCCGGGATTGGTCGACCGGCCGCCACCTGCTGCGATGCTCGATCTGTCGCGGCTCGACGAAATCCGCGGCATAGCGGACCAACACGGCGCGATCCGCATCGGCGGGGCAACGACATGGTCCGAGATCGCCGCCGCGCCGCTGCTGCCGGCTTTCGACGCGCTGAAGGAAGCCGCGCGCGAGGTTGGCTCAGTGCAAATCCAGAATCGCGGCACGGTCGCCGGCAATCTCTGCAACGCCTCGCCTGCCGCCGACGGCGTGCCGCCGCTGCTCGCGCTTGATGCCGAAGTCGAGCTTGTCTCAAGCTGTGGGACGCGCAGACTGGCGCTTGCCGACTTCATTCTCGGGAATCGCCACACCGCGCGCGCGCCGGATGAAATCCTGTCGGCGGTGTTCGTTCGGAAACCGCATGCCTGCGGTCGTTCGGCTTTCCTAAAGCTTGGGACTCGACGTTACCTTGTGATCTCGATCGTGATGGCGGCGGTGGTCGTGGATTGCGCGCCGGATCATACGATCTGCGACGCGCGCGTCGCGGTTGGCTCCGCTTCTGTTGTCGCGACGCGCTTGCCGGCTCTCGAGGCGCGGCTGCGCGGAAGGCCACTCGATGCGGATGTCGCGCAAACTATCATGGCAGAAGAGCTGGCGCCGCTTTCGCCGATCGATGACGTCCGCGCAACGGCTGCGTATCGCATGGATGTCGCGCGCGAGCTGATCACGCGGGCGTTGCGGCAAGCCTGCGAGGGAGGCGCACATGCTTGATGTCGCGCCGCTACTTTCGTTCAGCGTCAACAGCAAACAGGTGCGCATCGCGACTGCGGCAACCAAACGGCTGTCGCAAGTCCTGCGCGACGATCTCGGACTGACCGGCACGAAAGTCGGCTGCGATGCAGGCGATTGCGGCGCTTGCACCGTGCTTGTCGACGGCGCGCCGGTTTGTGCCTGTCTGACCGCAGCGGGCCAAGTTCAAGGTGCGGACATAATCACGGTGGAAGGGTTGCCATCGCAGACTGAGAGCGGCGCTGCTTTGCAGCGGGCGTTCCATGCGCACGGCGCCGCGCAATGCGGCATCTGCACGCCCGGCATGCTTGTAAGCGCCGCCGCGCTGCTCGATCGCGCGTCAGCGCCAAGCGAAGCAGAGATCTGCGACGCTCTCGGCGGCGTGCTCTGCCGCTGCACCGGCTATCGCAAGATCATTGCCGCTATAAGTGCCGCGGCAGCTGCGAGCAGCGAACACCCGCACGCACGTGATATGGGGCGGACTGTCGGGACCCGCGCGCGGCGTCTGGATGGCGAAGCCAAAATCACCGGCCGAGATCTCTTTGGCGCAGACGCGCTTCCCGCTGACATGCTGCTATGTCGCGTCATCCGCTCGCCGCATCATCGCGCAAGATTTACACTCGGCGACGTCGAAGCTTTTGTTGCCACGCATCAGGGGATTGCACGGGTCTTTACGGCCGGCGACGTGCCCGGTCGCAATTGCTTCGGCGTGATCGCGCCCTTTGCCGATCAGCCGGTTTTTGCCAGTGATGAGACGCGCTTTAAGGGCGAGGCTGTCGCGGCGATCGTCGGGGAGCCGGACGTGATTGCGGCGCTCGATCTGTCGCAGTTTCCGATAATCTGGGAAGCGCTTGCGCCGCTCCTCAGTATTGGCGACGCACTTCAGGTCTCAGCGCCGCTAGTTCATCGCGGGCGAGCACAAAACATACTTATCGGCGGACGGGTCGTCACCGGCGATGTTGATCAGGCGCTTGCGTCGGCCGATGTCGTAGTCGAAGCGGCATTCGAAACCGGCTTTGTCGAGCATGCCTATATCGAACCGGAAGCTGGCTTCGCGCGCCGAGTCGGCAATCGCATGGAAATCACTGCTTGCACGCAGGCGCCCTACATGGATCGCGACGATATCGCTTCGATTCTTGGGATCGCGCCGGAAGATGTCCGCATCGTGCCGACTGCTGTCGGTGGTGGCTTTGGTTCCAAACTCGATCTTTCGGTCCAGCCTTTTGTTGCAGTCGCGGCGTGGCATCTCGCTCGTCCCGTCGCGATGGTCTACAGCCGGCCGGAATCGATTACTTCCACGACCAAACGCCATCCTGCATCGATCCGCATGCGCGTCGGCGCGATGAAGGACGGCAGGCTGGTCGGCGTCGATTTTGCCGGCGACTTTAACACGGGCGCGTATGCGTCGTGGGGACCGACGGTGGCTAATCGCGTGCCGGTGCATGCGTCTGGCCCCTATGTCGTTCCGAATTATCGCGCGTTGACACGGGCCATTCATACGAATTGCGTGCCTGCCGGTGCGTTCCGCGGCTTCGGCGTCCCGCAGATGGCGGTCGCGCAAGAACAGCTCTTCGACGAGGTCGCGCTTCGTCTCGGCGTCGATCCGCTCGAATTCCGCATTGTTAATGCACTGACAGCGGAGACGCCGACCGTCACCGGTCAGGTGCTCGGCGCTGGTGTCGGGATCAAAGCTTGTCTCGAAGCGCTACGCGCGCCGTGGCGACAGGCACGCGTTGCTGCCGAGCAATTCAACGCGCAGACAGCGGGCATAAGACGCCACGGCGTCGGGCTTGCCGGTATGTGGTATGGATGCGGCAACACGTCTCTATCGAATCCGTCGACGATCCGTATTGGTATCACGCGCGAGGGCCGCGTCGCATTGCATCAGGGCGCGGTCGATATCGGGCAGGGATCGAACACTGTCATCGCGCAAATCGCCGCGGATGCACTCGGTATCGAGCTGGCGGCGATCGACCTTATCTCCGCCGATACCGACCTTACGCCCGATTGCGGCAAGACGTCCGCCTCGCGGCAGACCTTTGTGACAGGCAAGGCGGCGTTTCTCGCCGGCCAGGCGCTGCGCGCGAAGGTTTTACGGCTCGCCAATGCCGGCCCGAATGCAAGCCTAAAGTTCGATGCAGGGCGGCTCGCAATCAGCGAGGGCGAAACAATCCGGAGAATCGAGCTCGCATCGCTGCAAACGGACGCACGCGGCTACATCCTCTCCGCGGAGGAAACATTCGATCCGCCGACCTCGCCGCTCGATGAGAACGGGCAGGGCGTGCCCTATGCCGTGTTTGGCTTCGGTGCGCACATGGCGGAACTGGAAGTGGATATCGCACTCGGCACGGTAAAGGTCCTGAAAATCACCGCCGCACACGATGTCGGGCGCGCCATCAATCCGACCCTGGTTGAGGGACAGATCGAGGGGGGAGTTGCGCAAGGCCTCGGCCTTGCCCTTATGGAAGAGTTCTTCCCCGGCCGCGGCGAGAACCTGCACGATTATCTCATTCCGACGATTGGCGACGTACCGCCGGTCGAGTCGATCTTGATCGAGGATGCTTCGCCAATCGGGCCATTCGGCGCCAAGGGAATCGGCGAGCAGGCCCTCATTCCAACGGCGCCGGCCATCCTGAACGCAATCCATCATGCGACAGGGGTTCGCATGTACCGCGTGCCGGTGACGCCGGATCGCCTGCGCGCGGCAATCATAGCGAATCGAAACGGAAATTAAGCCGCTTCTTTTGCCTTTCTGCGGCTTTCCTTCACTTCCGGCTTCTTCAATTCCTTGCCAAGGCGCTTATGCAACAAAGCCAGCAGCGCCGCTTCTTCCGGGCGCAGGTCGCCAATATCCTGCTTCAGTTCGTTCTCGACCTCCTGCTTGATATCCGCCAACAAGTTGCCGTCGAGATAGGAATTGAACACTTCCGGATGCACATAGCATTTCCGGCAGATCGTCACCGTATTACCCAGGCGTGACGCTACTCGTTCGATCGCCGCTTTAATGTTACGTTTCGCCCGCGCTTGACTGTCGACTGCTTCAAATTCCGACAAGGCCATTGCAGCGAGCACCGTGCCCGCCCAGGTGCGGAAATCCTTTGCGGAGATGTCAAGGCCACTGATCTCACGCAGATAATCGTTTACGTCGGCAGATGTAACTTCCTTGCGTTCGTTATTGTCGTCGAGATATTGAAATAGGTTCTGTCCCGGCAACTCCTGGCACGCCTGGACAATTTTCGCGACGCGACGGTTCTCGACTTTCAGTTTCCACTGTTTGCCGCTTTTGCCCTTGAATTCAAAGCGCAGCTCCTTGCCATTCACGTCGACATGGCGGTTGCGCAGCGTCGTCAGCCCGTAGCTCTTGTTCTCCTTGACATAGTCTTCATTGCCAACGCGGATCAGCGTCGTCTCGAGCAAATTGACGACCGTCGCGAGCACCTTTTCCCGCGGTAGCCCGGACTTCTTCATGTCGGCGTCGATGCGCACGCGAATTTTCGGCAATGCATGCGCAAATTCGAGCATATGCGCATATTTCGTCGAGTCGCGGATTTCGCTCCAGCGCGGATGGTAGCGGTACTGCTTACGGCCCTTGGCATCGCGCCCCGTTGCCTGGATATGGCCGCGTAGATCGGGGCAAATCCAAACGTCCGTATAGGCCGGGGGGATGCCGATCGAGCGGATGCGCTTGATCACCTCCGGATCGCGAATGACCTTGCCGTCGGTGTCGCGGTAGCCGAAGCCGGTGCCGACCTTCTTACGGGTGAAGCCGGGTGCGGAATCGTCGACATAACGCAGGCCCGCAGCTTTCGCAGCTGCCTCGGGGTCCAGCGGCGCGGCGGCGGCAAGTTTCTTTGGATTGATATGTTCCATGCTTGCGTAACCCGCAGGGACTATTACCGCTGACAATCGCAAGAGAAGCGTCGCGGTTCCGTCTGCCGCGGCAGAGGGTTAGCGGGCCAGCACGACGCAGGCGAGGATCGCGGTGGCGCCGTACGCCTCGGCGCAGCTCACGAAAGCCGTGCTGAGAGCGACAGGCCTGCCGGAATCCGCGATCGACACATCGGGCTCGTTGAGGACTGACACCGCGATTTCGGTCGCCTCGCGCCGCAAGCCGAGACCGATCGCCTTAAGGTAGGCCTCCTTGACGCACCAAAGGGCAAGGAATTGGTTCGCCTGGTCGTCCGTCCGCTGCTTCGACAGCCATTCGCGCTCGCTTGGGTGCAGGATGTTCCAGGCGGGTTCCGGCAGCCTGCCCCCGATCATTTCGACATCGACGCCGACCGGACGATCCGAAAGCGCGATGGCGACGAACTCGCCGCGCGAGGCGAGCGACACGAAGATCGGCTTACTTGGCGAAATGATGCATGGCGCGCCTTGCGCATCGCGGGCGATGAGGACCTCGCCGGGCGCAATGCCAAGTCTTAGCGCCACGGCACGGCGAAGCAGGCGCCGCCGCGCCAGAAAAGCGGTGCGGTGCGACGCCGCGAGCGTGTCCGCCTCGGCGCGTTCGGTCTCGGTCGGGGGCAGGCTTGTCGCGTCGCCTGCATCGTCGAGCGTGAGCAGAAAGATGTTGCTGCTCTCAGGCGCGAGTGGCGGGTTTAAGCTTCTGAGGAGCGCCAACGCCGTGCCGTTAGGCAGCCTCGATTGCCTCCTCGTCGCAGACGACTTTCGCGGCCTCTGCGCTCTCTCGCGCGACGTCGATCTTTAAAGAATGGACATTCGAGCGGCGGCGTCCGCCTTCCGTATAGTGATCGAAGAAAAGCTTCATCACCACATTGACGCCCGTTTCGGAGATCGTGCGCTGGTCATCGTTGTAATGTTGCGCGCCGTTCACCGAGCCCGTGCACATCTCATAAGACGGAAAGTACGAAATGTTCGGACGCGCCGACGCGACTTCGTCGGCGGCGCAGCGCAGCGCCGATTTGGTATAACTGTTCGAGACGAGCACGTGCCGATTTTCGTAAGTCGCGATCATCGGCACCGGGGAGACGCTGACGATCACCTTCGACTTCGGATTGACGCTACGCAATCGGTCGACAAAGTTGATGAACTCCGCTGCGACTTCGTGCGGGCGGGCATTCCTGAAGAGGTATTTGTCCGTATCGAACTCGCCGCCGGAAACACCCGGCGCGAGTTGTAAGGCGGCGCCGTCTTTCTTGACCAGCCAACCTTCCGTCAGGCCGAAGGTGAAGACGAACACATCGAGCTCTTCGAAGACGCGGCGTACCGCAGCAAAATGCGGCTCGCGGTCGGCGACCACCTCTTCCGGTGTCGCAAACCCCTCCGGCACCGCCTGGGGACGATAAGGATCGACGAAGCGCCCGTCGGGACGCTGCCAATATTCGAGCTTCGGCTTGAACTTGCCGTAAGCGCGGTCGAAGAGCTGCATCAGCTGCAGCGTTGTGTAGAGGTTGCCGTATCGCGCGGAATAAACGCCGAAGCCTTGTTCGTATGCCGCTTCCGTCGAGAGGTTCTGCGGGCCCGGCTCAGCGACGAAGTAGTGAAAGCCGCTCGCCTGCAGTCCCTGTGCGATCCGCTGCGCAAAGCAACTGCCGCCGGTCGCGACTTTGTCGTTCGGCGCGATCTTGAACGGCACTGAGATCATCGGATCGATGGCGAACGGAGGCACATTGCTGATCGATTTCCGCCAGAAGCGATGATCGGGCAGGGAGCGGTAGGGGTTCAAGGATTCAGCCAAGGCAATCTCCCATAATCTGCTGCAATTTTTGCTAGTCTGGAGAGGATCATGTTGCTCAAATCGGGCGATCTCGCGACGCTTTATCCGTTCAGTTCGTAGTATATAACCCGGGTGGTATAAACTGCTGGCTTGGCCTTATGTTATTGTCCAACCTCGACCGAGCGGTCCTTACCACCCTGAAGTCCCGTGTTTTAGGACAGCTGAAATCCGACCTGCGTATTGCCGTTCTCGGAAATTGCCAGAGCTTCGACCTCGCCTACGCAATGAAGCTGCTCAATGTAGGCGCCAGCGTTCATCACTACCCGGTCCAGACCAAAGCAAAAATCACCGGAAAAATGCTGGTGCGTGCGCTTCGCACCTACGATCATGTTTTCTTGCAGGACTTCGGCGCGGGATTGATCAATGGCGGATCAGCCGATCTCATCTGCAGCGAACTTGCTAGCACGACAAGATATCCGACGCTCTTGTTCGGAGCTTACCATCCCGACTCGATCTTCATAAATCGCAGCAAGAGCGATACGTTCGTTTCAGGACCGATCGGTCAGCATCATTCGGCGCTGGCCCTGTTCGCTTACCGCGCCGGCTTGGCGCACGAGACGGCGCAAAGCCTGTACAAACGCGAGGTCTATGAAACGCTCGGCTATCTCGATCTATGGCAGCCGGCCTGCAAGCAACTTTTGGAGCAGGCAAGATCATATGGACTTAAGCTCGACGCTGACCTGATAAATTGGGCGCGCCGCGGGTGTTTCATGTACACAATCAATCACCCAAAATCTTACGTCTTCTTCGACGTAGCACGCCATTTGTTAGAGAAGGCCAGGCTGCCTTGCACGCCGGTGGCCTTCGAGCATTATGCTATCAATGAACTGGCGCGCGACACCGTCTTTCCGGTTTATCCCGAGATTGCCCAACAGTTCGGCTTTTCCGGCAGCTACGTATTCAAAGCACCCAAACAATCTCGTGGCGGACTGAACCTTAGAAGCTTTTTGGATCTTTCGGGTCTCGTGCAAGAGTCTTACCGCGGCTACGCGCGCCATGACGCATCAGAGCTTGCGAACGAACGCGTGCAGAGCTGGCTTGACAATCCCGACATCCGTCAATTTCTGATCGAGTTCTCCTCGGCGGCCCGCACTGGAGGCGCTGCTCGTAGCGCGCCTGTTGTCTATTCCTGAATTGAAGCCGACCGTGCCCTAGATTGCGTCGAG
>JAFAVH010000108.1 GCA_019242655.1 Methylobacteriaceae bacterium | reverse complement strand
GTCGACAAACCACGATTCGATGCGATCGCCGCGCAGCTTGCGCGCGCGGGTGTTGCGGTGACCATCCTTCCGACGACCGATCTCTACCTCATGGGCCGCAGCCACGATCACGCGGTTCCGCGCGGCGTCGTCCGCGCCGAGCCGTTGCGCCACGCCGGCGTCACCTGCTCGATCTCGACGAACAACGTGCTCAATCCATTCACACCTTACGGTGACGGATCGTTGATCCGCATGGCCAATCTCTACGCCAATGTCTGCCATGTCGCGCGGCCGAGCGATCTTGCCAATTGCCTCGACATGATAACCGCATCCTCGGCACGGCTGATGCGGCTCGCCGACTACGGAATTGCGGAAGGTAATCCCGCCGATCTCGTTGCAATCGATGCGGAAAGTCCTTCCGATGCGGTTGCGACGATTGCGCAGCCACTTTGGGGTATGAAAAGAGGGCGGCTTTCGTTCAAGCGGGGGCGTTCGCAGCTTTTTGCGCCGGCGTAAGTCGCGGCAATCGATCCTTGCGGACGACGCAATGGATGCCCTTGTTGCCATCGACGGTCTGTGTGACGCGCAGATCGGCCGCAAGCGAGCAGAGCGTGTAAGCCTCACTCGCACCGAGTCCCGTCAATTCGCCGATCAGTCGGATCATGTCACGCAAGGCGTGTTTGACGGCATCGTCGAGGTCCTCGTCGAAACCCATCGTGATCCACACGTCGTCACGCTCCGCGCGCGGGTTCTGTAGGCGCATGTCCTTGCGCAAGATGAACTCGAATGTCCCGGTCAATGCCGTTTCGATAGCAGACAGGCAGACCTCGCCGTCACCTTGCAGCGCGTGGCCGTCGCCGGCTGAGAAGAGCGCGCCTCTGGTGAAGACCGGGAAGTACACCTTGGCCCCGGCGCCGAGCTCCTTGTTGTCCATGTTGCCGCCGAAGGCGCGCGGCTCTTTCGACGAAAGCCGGCCCCAGTTCGGCGGTGGCGCGACCCCGAATGCGCCGAAGAAAGGATCGAGCGGGATCACCTGTCCCCAGGGCAGCTTGCCCGTGTTTGCGACTGCATCAAGCGCGATGTGGAAGAGCCGCGGCTCCTGAAAGTCTTCCGGCAGCGTTCCCATGCAAGGCCGCTGGATGTTCCAGCCCCAATTCTGGCGCAGCTTGATGTCGAGGATGCGCACTTCGAGGACGTGACCGGGCTCCGCTCCTTCGATCTCGATCGGTCCGGTCAGGTGATGCGGTCCAAGCCCACGGCGGCCCGCATCGAGTATCGCGCGGTGATCGGGAAGAATGTCGAAACCGGAATCTTGCTTCGGCAGATGCGGCACATCGCCGGACACGGTTTCAATCGTGACGTGATCGCCAGATTTTATCTTGAGAACCGGCGGAATCGTTGCGTCCCAGTAACCCCAGTGCACATTGTCCGGCGTGGCGTTGAGATAGTGATGCGTCATGGAATTCCTATTTTTTCGCTGAGCCGAGCAACCTTCGAATGTCTAATAGCCGAGCGCGCAACCATCTTTACGCGGCTCGGACGCGCCAAGGAGCGTGCCGTTCTGCCAATCTATCCAGATCGCCTGTGCGCCGCCCAGCGGAGCAGGCGGACTGCCAATTGCGAAGCCGCGCCGCGTGAGCTCGGTTTCGTATTTGCTGCGCAACGAGCGCTCCATCTCCACCAAGCCGCTTATCGGATGCGGAAACAAGCGCGGCAGGTTGATCGCCGACTGCAAGTCGAGGCCATAATCGAGCACTTTTGAAATGAAATGGGCATGACCCATTGCCTGGTAATGGCCGCCCATGACGCCGAAAGGCATGATCGCACGCTCGCCCTGCGTGACCATCCCCGGGATGATCGTATGCAGCGGGCGCTTCCGCGGCGCGATGCAATTCGGATGATTCGGATCGAGCACGAAACTTTCACCGCGATTGTGAAAAAGAACGCCGGTTTTCGGAGTCGCAAGGCACGCGCCGAAATTGGTGAAGAGTGAATTGATGAAACTCACCGCGTTCCGATCGCGGTCGACGACCGAGATATATACCGTGTCGCGATGCTCCGGCGGCGCCTGCCGCGGAATTGGATTGATAGCGCGGCTTAAATCGATCTGCCTTGCAAAATCCTCCGCGAGAGCCTGCGAGAGCATCCATTCCACAGGCACGTCCGCCTGGGCCGCATCCGCCAAGAAATCGTTGCGGATTGCGTATGCCAGCCGCGTTGCTTCGACTTCGAGATGCAGCCGGTCGATGTCGAGCGGATCGCCCTTCGCTTCGAATCTCGACAGAATGTTGAGAATGAGCAGCGCAATCGCTCCTTGGCCGTTGGGCGGACACTCCCAGATGTCGTAGCCGCGAAAAGTTGTGTGGATCGGCTGCACGTATTCGCCGCACGTTGCGGCGAAATCTTCAAGCGTATGCAGTCCGCCGACACTGCGCAGATAATCCACCATGTCTTCGGCGACCGGTCCTTCGTAGAAAGCGCGTTCGCCATGCGTCGCGATCGCCGCCAACGTATCGGCGAGCTGTGGCTGACGATGAATTGTACCCACTGCAGGCACATTGCCGCCTGGCAGGAATATGTTGGCCGTATTTTCGTCCTTGCGCAGCAATGCGGCTTGCGCAGTCCAATCCCGGTGCACACGCGGCGAGATAGGATAGCCGTCGCGCGCGAAAGCGATCGCCGGTCGCAGCACTTCGCCGAGGCTCATCGTCCCGTGGTCGGCGAGCAATCGCGACCATGCCTCGACCGCGCCAGGAACCGTGACGGCATGCGGCGAGCACCGCTCGATCTTTGCAATGCCGCGTTCGGCGTACCAGTTGACCGTTGCTGCGGCAGGCGCCCTACCCGAGCCGTTATAAGCAACGAGGTTGGAACCGCCGCGCGGCGCGATGAGCGCGAAGCAATCTCCGCCGATTCCTGTCGATTCCGGCTCCACCACGCCTTGAACCGCACAGGCGGCGACGGCCGCGTCCAGCGCGTTTCCACCGGACTGGAGAATATTGACCGCGGTAAGCGTCGACAGTGGATGCGAGGTCGCGGCCATTCCGTGCTGCGCGACGACCATGGAACGGCCGGGAGTTTCGAAGTCTCTCATTGTCGGCAGAACCTGGCTTTACGACCCTTGTGGACGGTCCGACGCACGCGAAAAAGCATGCGGAATTCCATCTTCGGTAAGCTGACGCGAGGATCGCGCCGGCTTCAGGCGGCGACGATCCGGCCCGGGGTGGAGGAAACAGGTGCTCGAGTCAATCCAACTATTATGCCGGAGCCTTGCTCGTTCTGATCGGGCTCGGCACGATCTATCAGCCGAGCCGATATGACGTTTGTACGTTGTCGGAGATCGGACCCGGCTTCTTTCCAATGGTCATGGGCGTCATACTGGCCGGCTGCGGGATTGCCATCGCATTCAATCAATCCAGCACGGGCGACGATGAGCATGATGCGGGGACGCTCAGCAGACGTCCGCTGGCAAAGCCGAGGCCACGTCGATGCCGTCGATGCCATCGCGGTTGAGGAGTCTTGATAGGCGGGAAGCCTCACGAATGCCGAACCGTTGGGCGATACGGTTTTCGCAGCTTTTCGCTCGGCAGCGCCGCGTGTAGGACCGTGATCGGCGGACCCGCTGCTCGGCCGGTTAAAATCCGCGCGCTTTCGCGACCTTGTTGCAGGCCGAACCGAGCTGCCTCCGCTTTTGCTTCATGCGGCCGAATACCTGTGTCGCGTCCGGGATCCGGTCGCCACACAGTCGCACCACATCCGGCGCACAGGCCATTTTCTCCGCCGCCGTGACGTGAAAATACACGAGGTTCTGAGCTTCTGGCTTAGGCGGTGCGCTCCATGCCTACGGTTTGAATTGCTCTACAGAATCGAAGGACATCCCGCGTTTTTAGTATTCAGCCGGCCAATCCACCCGGCACGCTTCCTTAAGCAGCCTCGAGCGACTCGATCAAGCCGGCACCGCGACGAAACAACTTGCGTCGGTGTTCGCGATTGCGCGCCTACTCCGTGCCGTGCCCCTGCAGATAGCCTTGCTTGCGCGAGTCCGGCATGATCAGCGCGGCAATGAACGAGATCGCGACCATTACCGTCACGTACCAGAAGAACCAGACCTCGTGGCCCTCCTGCTTGAACCACAACGCCACATACTCAGCCGAGCCGCCGAAGATCGCATTGGCAATCGCGTAGGATAGACCGACGCTAAGCGCTCGCACTTCGGCAGGGAAGAGTTCGGCCTTCACGAGGCCGCTGATCGAGGTGTAGAACGACACGATCGCCAGCGCCGCGATGATCAGAAAGAACGCCGTGACCGGATCTTTGGTCGTCGACAGTGTCGACAGGATCGGGATTGTCGCCAGAGTGGCGAGGCCGCCGAACAGAATCATCGACGTCTTACGGCCGATCTTGTCCGACAGCGCGCCGAAAATCGGCTGCAGGATCATGTAGACTAAAAGCACGACTGTCATCAGGCGGCTTGCGGTCTTCGCGTCCATTCCTGCCGTGTTGACGAGGTATTTCTGCATGTAGGTTGTGAACGTATAGAAGATCAGCGAGCCACCAGCCGTGAAGCCGAGGACGATGCAGAACGCGCGCGTGTGGTTGCGGAAGATTTCGCCGAGGCTTCCCGCCTCTTTCCGCTGCCGCGTCTCGGTCGACGACGTC
>JAFAVH010000234.1 GCA_019242655.1 Methylobacteriaceae bacterium | reverse complement strand
AGCTGGATAGAGCACCAGACTACGAATCTGGGGGTCAGAGGTTCGAATCCTTTCGGGCGCGCCATTATAAATTTGCCGCGCCGGGCGAGGCTCAGGCGAACGGCGCGTGCATCGCAGCCGAATTTAATCCTTTTTGAAGCATGTCGCACGTATACTGCGCGTTGTGTCACCAGCGAGTCGCGTCATGGTGCGGAAAAACAGACATCCCATCCTTCGATTGCTCGCGCAGCTGCCGCGAGACGTGCTCGCCGTCATGGGCATATTCGCGGTGACGTTCGCGATTGTCACCGCACCTGGCGCGGGCGTTCGCAAGCCGCTAGCGTCATCCGCAGCTCAACACGCGTAAGACACGTTTCGACGTTCACATGCGGCTTGTCGCGTTCGCATGAATCGTGATGCGGAATCGCGCAGATGCCGTCTTATTCGAAGCTGATCCTTATCCGACGCCTGTTACCAGTCGTGCAGCCGAGAAAAGACCTTGTAGAGCATCAGCGCAAAACTGGCGCTCGGTATGAACACTGAGAGGAAGACAAGCCCGTCCGCGTGCATGGTCCCACCAGCTGCAAAGGTGACGACCATGGTTCAATGGCTTAAGATGGTTAACCGACGATTACCGTCACGGCTCGATTAACTTAGAGTGCGAGCTTCCGCGCAACGGGCACGAGGAGCGCCAACATAAGAGCGATGGCCGCGACGACGAGCAGCCAATCATCCAAAGATGCGAAGCGGGTGTGAAGGACGACATTGTTCCAGGCATCGAAAACACGCGTCATAGGGATGCTCGGAAAAAAGTTACATAGTCCGCAAGCTGTAGTAGCGGGTGGTAAACAATGCCTTGCCGCTGCGCTTCGCGCCGGCCTTGAGCCGAAGGCGGCCCACTTCGCAGCGAGCTCCAACGTCTGCCGTGAAGATGAGCCCGTCAACGAAATTTAACTGTTCAGTGATTAGTATTTGCGCATTGCAATTAAGGAAAGAGCCATGCGCGAAAACCGGATTGAGGTCCGCCAAAAGAGCTTTATTGGCGCCCGCATCGTCTATGACGGCGGAAATTCCACCGTCGACTGCATAATCAAGGAAATTTCGGCAAGCGGAATGCGGCTGGCAGTCAGCGAGAAACTGTCAATTCCGGACGAATTCGATCTCCACGTGCCGCGGAAGGGGACGATGCATCGCGTGCGCCTCGTGTGGCGCGACTCGGGAATGGCCGGTGTCGAGATTTTGAACGACGGTTCGAAAGTTCCGGCCTCTGACAACGAGACCGAAATTCGGCGTCTGGAACGCGAAAACGCGATGCTTCGGGCCGAGTTGAATGAAGTCCGGGCGGAACTGCAAAAGTTCACGGCGAACCAAGGCCGCGCCGCCGCCGGTTGAACCTCGTTTCGTCCTTCGCCGCGCCATCCACCCGCCATCCGGCGGCCGGAGAGGGGAAATTTTAAGCGTGACGTTTACCACCTGAGCCGGCCCAGGGGTGTGACGACGGGAACCGCTCCAGACGGCGAAGCGTTGCCCCGCATAATTGCTACGCTGGAGTCCCGGCGATGCCCATGAACGACGTCATCCGATTTGCTCGCATCCGATCTGCTTGCATCCGATTTACCTGCGCCGCCGGCCTAGCGGGCGCGCTTTCCCCTTGCGCGGCCCAGACTTTTGGAGCCCTCCCGGCCGCGCGGGAGACGCAGACCTCTGCATCGGCTGGTTTTTCGGCCGACCCGGTCATTGCCAAATGGCTGATGACGCTGCCGTCCGACGCCGTTCTCGAGCCGGCGGCTCCGACTGCGTCCCCGTCGATTGATGCCCTGCTGCTCGATCCGGATGCGGTTGGCGGCGGCGCGGCCGATCATTTTGACGCGGCGCGGCGCGGCGCGCCCGAAAGCGTTGCCGATACGGCTCTTAGCTCTGAGATCCTTGCCGCCACGCCGATTGGCGGTGAGGGCTATCGAATGAAGGGGTCGCTGCAGCCGGGACAGGTCTTCGCCGAGAATGCTGTGCAGGAAAGTGCGAGACCCGTCGTGCAGGGCCGGAGCGTTTCGAAGCACGCCGCGCGCTCTGCAAGGCATGCGCACCGGACACGGCCGGCGTCCTCCGCCGCTCGCCAGCGGTTTGGTGCGTGTACGTGCGAACTTGCAAGCGGCCGGTCCGTCGCGGCGCCGGCGCGACGCTGGCAATCAACGAGCGCTTTTTCCCCGCCAAGCGGTCTCGCCGGGATCGTGACAATGTTTCCGTTCCTCGACTGGTAGTCATCGCGCTCCTGTTCGCGCGTTTCGGCTACCCGCTCGTCGGCTCGGATTTGCGCACCGGAAATGCTGTGACTCCGCTGCCCGCCGCTTCGGGCGTGCCTTGCAATTCCGCTCGCCGCACGTCGATCGCGCGCCGCGCTTCGTCGATGGCAAGACGCAATGTCTCCATGCCCGCTTCGTCGAAGCTGTTCTCGCGCGCGCGATGCAGCGCTTTCAGCGCGACGCGATTGATCGCGGCGTCGAGCTCGTTCAACGTGGCAAGCGTGTCGGCGTCTCGTGCGGTCGCCTGGATGCTCATGAGTTCGTCGATGACCGCCATCGCGGTGCGGCGGCCACGCGCCTGAAACGAACCGACCATCGTCGCCACTGCAGAACCGGCGCCGCCAAGAACCATGGCGATGATGTAGAACCAATCGCCATACTGATCGAGGAAGCTTTTCTCCGTATCCTGGTAATAAGCCGTCGCACCAGGATGGAGCGGGAATTGCGAGCCCTTTTCAGTCTCCGCCCCCTCCATGAAATCTGCATAAGGCGCGCGTTCGGCGAGCGCGCGCCGCATCGAGAAAAACCATTTCGTCAGACGGTCGACGGGCCCTTCGCCCAATCCCAGCGATGCGACAAGCTGATGATCGACAGCGACGGTCGTCATGTCGTCCGCAGGCTGGGGCGAAACGCCGCCGAAGAAGCCGGCGGGAACATCGAGCTTGGAGACACCCGGTTGGCGGGCTGCGAACGCTTCGGCATTCTTGAGTTCGATTAGCAGAGGCCGGCTCTTCTCGCCGCTGGAAAGCGCAGCGAAGACCTGTTCGACGAGCGGCGATCTGAGCGGTGCAATGACAAACACGGCGTCGATCAACTTGCTTGCCGAAAGCGCGCCGATCTGCTCGGGCTGCAGCGGAAGATGCGTGACGGAGCCGGTCTGGACGCCGTAGTAAGTCAAGAGTTCATCGAATAGACGCACATTGGGCGCGTCTCCCGGAACGATACCGACCCGCTTTTTGGCAAGATCGGCAACTTTCGTAATTTTCGTCTGCGCGCCGGCGAACAGGAGCCCTGCGTCTTTGTGCACGATCAGCATCGTGCCGGCATTTTTCGGAACGCTGACGTCGCTGCGTACGATTGCGAGCTGCGCTTTGCCTGCATCGACGGCTGCGGATGCGGCCTCGGGATTGTCGGCGGCAAGAACGCGCACTTCGGAGACATCGATGCCGCGGTGCAGCTCTTCGACAGCCTTGGCGATGGAAATGTCCGGCGCACCTGCCGCAGCCAATGTGTAAACTCTCCAGTCGCGGTTGAAACGGAAGAGCAACGCCGCGGCCACCGCCATTGCGAGAACGATTGCAATCACCGTCGGGCCGGACGTGAAGATAAGAACGGTGCGTCTGAGAGCGCGTCTTGTGCGCATCACTTCGAGCCTGCTTTGTGCCGATGCAGGGTGGGCCCGGTCGGGTTCCGGGTGGGGCGACGTGCAGCGTCGCATAAGAGAGCGGCGCTGACCATGGTCCGAACCGGCCACAGCACCTTAAGCCTAATACGTGCGCTACGCGGGCACGCGCTATGGCTCAGCCGGGCGCGAGGTAATGACAATTTAACTCAAGTTGGAAGCGCTTGGGAACGATCTCTGCCCTCGGGTCATTTGCAAAAGACCTGTCCCGCGAGCCACTTATGCGGCATGCACGAATGAAATCGGCCCTCGATACGATACCGCGTGACGCGCCGGTAAAGGCAGCGGGCGTTCCGGAACGGACGGCGACGCATGCGCGGCTCGGGCAAGCTCTGCAGCGGCTCTATCCGGTCGGCAACGAGCGGCCGGCCTGGCTTGAACACCTGCTGCCGAAGCTCGAGCGCAAGAGGGAGCGCTGACAGCCACGGCCGCTAAGCGCTCACTGGACGTTGGCGAGAACGGA
>JAFAVH010000096.1 GCA_019242655.1 Methylobacteriaceae bacterium | reverse complement strand
ACGCCGCAGGCGCCGCTTCCCGCCCGCATCGCCTGCAACCGGCAGACGACGCCCTAGATGGGCGGGAATGAAACGATGTAGACATAATTTCCTAGGAATGTCAACTTAAAATCCATAGCACGGTCCGGTTTTCTGAGCTTCTTTATTTCGCTTGTCGCTAAGCTGCCGCGTGATCGCTGCGGGGAACATCGACCGCGACAAACGCGGTACGTGCTCTCGTCATCGAGGCCTAGTCGTCATGAGGGGCCGCGACTGCGCCATGAGCTCACCTGCTTTGTAACGCGTTAATCGCGCAACCATTCGCAAAATAGCGGATACTTAACATACGATAACAATATTTCGCATTCGCGTGCGACTGTCGTTCAACGTTGCGAAGTGTTCACGGTTTCGTGATCTGGCGCGAAGCCGCGCAACAAGCGTGTTCTCTTGGAAACGGGGTTTTGGAGAACATAATTCTTGCGCCGGCGCTGTTCGTGGACCGGCTCCCGTGGGAGAAAATGATGAAAAAATTGAAGATACTTCTCTTTGGTGCGTTTGTAATGGCGGCGGTGCCGGCATTCGCCCAGATGCAGGGACAGATGGGTCAGGGCGGTCAAGGACAGATGGGTGGAATGGGTCAAGGCCAGATGGGCGGCGGCGGCATGGGCCAAGGCGGCGGCATGGGGCAGGGCGGCATGGGGCAGGGCGGCATGGGGCAGGAGCCGATGGCGGGCCGGCGAATGTCCATGCATCGCGGCCACTCAATGCGTCATCACCGTATGATGAAGCATCGCATGATGCGGCATCATCGCATGATGAAACACCATTCCATGCGTTCGATGTAGAAGCTGCAGCCTGCAATGACTGAAAACCCGCCGGCGAGGCGGGTTTTCTTTTTATCCGCGAATAAACGCGTTTGTCGCGGCTAACCCACTCTTTCCTTCAACCCCACCCAGAACCGGCGCTGATCGCTGCGCCGGAGCACGTCGACCGCGACAACGCGGTCCATGCGCTCGGCATCGAGCAGCCGCACGAGATCGTCAGCGCCGGTGACGGTCACGTTGTCGACGGCCAGGATGATGTCGCCGGTGAGCAGGCCCGCCTCGTCCGCCGGGCTCTTCTGCTCGATCGCGGTCACAACCGCGCCGGTGCGCTGATCGAGGCCGAGGCGCAAAGCGACGCGGCGGGGCAGGGGCACGGTGCCGGCGCCGACGCCCATATAGGCACGGCGCACGCGGCCGTGGCGGACGATCTCGCCGAGCACGAAATCGGCGGTGTTGGCGGCAACCGCGAAACAGATGCCCTGCGCGCCCATGATGATCGCGGTATTGATGCCGATGACCTCGCCCGCGGAAGAGACGAGCGGGCCGCCGGAATTGCCGGGATTCAGCGCCGCGTCGGTCTGGATCACGTCATCGATCAGCCGGCCGGATTTGGCGCGCAGCGACCGGCCGAGCGCCGAGACGATGCCTGATGTGACCGAGGCGTCGAAGCCAAGCGGGTTGCCGATGGCGATGGCGATCTGGCCGCGCTTCAGCCGCTTCGAGTCGCCGAGGCGGGCATGCGGCAAGGTCGCGCTGTCATGCACGCGCAAAAGCGCGAGGTCGGTATCGGGATCGCGGCCGAGGATCGCGGCGGCGAGGTGGCGGCCTTCGAGGGTCGTGACCTCGGCATGGCGGCCGGCCTCGACCACATGCGCATTGGTGAGGATGAGGCCGTCCGGCGAGACGATGACGCCGGAGCCGGCGCCGGCCCGCGCGCCGCCCTCGCGCGTCATGTCGATGCGAACGACAGCGGGCGAGACACGGTCGACCACGTCGATGACCGTGCGGGAATAGGAGTCGAGGAGGGCGGGGTCGGAGGGGGACGCGCTTTCGAGAGCGTACGTGGCGCCTTCGAGGCCGCCGTCCTCGTCGAGGATGAAGCGAGCGGTGTCTAGCATGGAGTAAACGTGGTGATCACACGCGCCGCGCGCTAGAGGCGTCACTTTCCCGGCCGAGCGCAGCGAGAGCCGGGACCCAGGGTCGTTTGCAGCGCCCGGGAAAGTGGCGCGGTTGAGCGCGCCCGCATGCGCAGCTAGGCTCAACGAGGTTCATGCGATGGGAGCGCATCTATGCCGACAAACGTGGTCGATTTTTCCGCCGTATCCGAGATCATTCGCGACGAGCCGTGGCAGCTGCATTTCTGGGAGCTGACCCCGGCCGAATATGTCGAGCAGATGAAGAACCCGCGTAAGTTCATGGCCAAGATGGGCATCGAGCTGCCGGAAAACACGCCGATCGTCACCGAGATGCTGAACCACGATTTCTTCGCCGCGCAGACCGAGGCGTCCTCAACGCCGCCGATCAAGGTGTGCAACATGGGCGGCGGCAATACCGGCATTGCGGCCTATCGCATCACGTCGTACGCGCATCTTGAATCGGAAGTCGGCAAGTTCAAGAAGAAGCTCTTGCACAAGCCGGAGGAGAAGAAGGTGCCTGGCACCTGATTTTCGTCGCGCGGGAAAGCGCAAACGGGAGATCGCATGAAGCCGCAAAAGTTTGGGATAGGGCAGCCGGTACGCCGGCTCGAAGACGCGCGGTTTATTTCCGGCGCGGGGAAATACACGGCGGACGTCATGCCGGACGGCGCGCTTGCAGCATGCTTTCTGCGCTCGCCGCATGCGCATGCGCGCTTCACGATCGGCGACCTTGCCGAGGTGCATGCGATGCCGGGCGTTCGGCTTGTGCTGACGGCCGCAGATATCACGCATCTCGGCGGCGTACCGTGTCTGGCGCCGATGCCGAACGCCGACGGCAAGCAGATGGCGCTGCCGGATTATCCGGTTCTGGCGAACGGCGAGGTGCGCCATGTCGGCGATGCCGTTGCGATGGTGGTTGCCGACACGGAAGAGCAAGCGCGCGTGGCGGCGGAGACGATCGCGGTCACTTACGAAGAGCAGAAAGCGATCGTCGATCTCGACCGCGCGCTCGATCCCAGCGCGCCCTTGGTCTGGCCCGATCTGAAGAGCAACATCGCCTACGAGAACGCGATCGGCTCGGCGGACTCCGTCGCGCCGTTCTTCAAGAAAGCTGCGCATGTCGTCTCACTCGATGTCGTCAACAATAGGCTCGTCGCCAATTTCATGGAGCCGCGCGCCGCGATCGGTGAATACGATGCGGCAAGCGGCGCTTATACCTTGACCACGTCGAGCCAGGGCGTGCACGGGCTGCAGGGCGCGCTTGCCGGCATTCTGAAGACCGAGGCGAGCAAAATCCGCGTCGTCACGCCGGATGTCGGCGGCGGCTTCGGCACCAAAGCGTTCATCTATCGCGAATATCCGTTGCTGCTCGAAGCCGGCAAGCGCGCCGGCAAGCCGGTGCGCTGGGTCGCCGACCGCAGCGAGCATTTTCTCGGCGACGCGCATGGGCGCGACAATCTCACCCACGCCGAAATGGCGCTCGACAAGGACGGCAAGTTCCTGGCGCTGCGCGTCGATATCCGCACCAATCTCGGCGCCTATCTCTCGCAATTCGGGCCATACATTCCGTGGCTCGCCGCGACGATGGCGACGGGCCCCTACGACATACAAGCGGTGCATGCGCGCGTGCGCGCAATCTACACGCACACGATTCCGGTCGATGCTTATCGCGGCGCCGGGCGGCCGGAGGCGGCCTATCTCCTCGAGCGCCTTGTCGATCAGTGTGCGCGCGCGCTCAACATGCCGCGCGAGGAAATCCGCGCGAAGAATTTCGTGCGGCCCGAGCAGATGCCGTACAAGACGCATACCGAGCGCACGTACGATGTCGGCGAGTTCGAAGCCGCGATGCGCAAGGCGCTGCTCGCATCGGGACATAAGGATTTCGCCGGCCGCGAGGCGATGTCGCGCGCGACGGGCAAAATCCGTGGGCTGGGTTTTGCGAGCTACATCGAATGCACCGCATGGGGCGAGGGCGAGAACGGTTTCGTCAACCTCGAGAAGGACGGCACGTTCACCGTGCTTGTCGGCACGCAATCGAACGGGCAGGGGCATGCGACCGCCTACGCGCAGATGGTCGCGCAGCATCTCGATGTCGCGCCTGAGCGCGTTAAGGTCGTGCAGGGTGATACGTCGGTATTGCCGACCGGCGGTGGCACCGGCGGCTCGCGCTCGATCCCGGTCGGCGCGGTGATGGTGTCGCGCGCATCGGAAAAGCTGGTCGAGCAACTAAAAGAGCTCGCGAGCGAAAAGCTCGAAGCGGCGGCCGCCGATCTCGAGATCGCCGACAGCGCGGTCCGCGTCGCCGGCACCGATCGCGCGATTTCATACCAAGATATCGCGCGCTCGTCCTCCGCCACGCCTGAGAAGCTCAAGGGCAATGGCGAGTTCGTGCCGCCGGACGCAACCTATCCCAACGGCACGCATGTCTGTGAAGTGGAGATCGATCCCGATAGCGGCCATGTCGATATCGTGCGCTACAGCGTCTGCGACGATTTCGGCGTCACGCTCAATCCGCTTTTGCTCGAGGGTCAGGTGCATGGCGGCGTTGCGCAGGGAATCGGCCAGGCGCTGCACGAGCGCACGATTTTCTCGCCGGAAGGCCAGCTCATCACCGCGACCTTCATGGATTATGCGATCCCGCGCGCCGCGGATTGCCCGAACTTTTCGTTTCAGACGCGCAACGTGCCCTCGACGACGAATCCGCTCGGCCTGAAAGGCGCTGGCGAAGCGGGTTCGATCGGTGCCGCGCCGGCTGTCATGAACGCGGTCGTCGATGCGCTCCGGCGCACTTACGGCATCGAGCATATCGACATGCCGGCAACGCCTGCGCGCATCCGTGCTGCGATCGCGGGAGCGCAGAAAACAAAGCAGGCGGCGTAAGCGCCCGCGTGAAACCGATGGGAGAGAAGCGATGAACCGGATCGGGTCGGGCAGCTTGCGCGCGGTGCTCCTTCTTTCGCTCGGCGCCGCGCTCTTTGCCGAAACAGCCGCGGCGCAAGCCCCTCCGCTCGACCCGTTGCAAGGCGATGGCCGCGTTTCGCCATTCTATCGATGGACCGACGCCGTCGCTGAAAAACCGGGTCAGCTCTTGGACATCGAGCCTTTGCCGAGCGAGCTCGGTCTTTCCGAAGCGGGCGTGCAGAAGCGAATTCTCTACACCTCGACGAACGGCGTTGACGGCAAGTCGACCGTGATCGTTTCCGGCGCTTATTTCGCCCCGAAGGGAACGCCGCCGGCCGGCGGCTGGCCCGTTGTCGCTTGGGCGCATGG
>JAFAVH010000085.1 GCA_019242655.1 Methylobacteriaceae bacterium | reverse complement strand
ACAGCGATAAAGGCGGAGGGCCGATTTCCAGTCTGCCACGACTACGCTTTTGCTCGTAACCGAACCGTTTGTGAATTGTCATGTCCCGCCGCACCGCACCTGGCCCGAGCTTTGAGATCGTTCCCCGCGACAGACCGTTGCAGCGGTCCGACGCGCGCGCAGATCGCGAATCGGCGGAAGCGCAGCAGCTGGGACCGCGGTTGCGCAAGCTCTTTTCGCCTACCGGCGAAAATCCCGAAGACATTCGTATGCTGATCGTCGCGCTGGATCGGAAGCTGCAGACGCAATAGGCGCCGCTCGCGCAGCGGCGCACGGACCGCCGCGTCCGACGATTACGGAAGCTTCAGGCTGCTCTTGTCGTATGTCGCCGCGTTTTGCAGCTGATCTTTCGTGCGATCGAGCGCGAGCCAGTTCTTGCCGTTGCGCGTCATCATCCTGAGATCGGTGAACGGGATTTCGACGTCCTTCTGGCCAACGCCGAGAAAACCGCCGACACCGACAATGGCCGACTTGATGTGCCCATCCTTGTCTATGATGAGGTCGGTGAGATCGCCGATCTTCTGTTCATTTTGATCGTAGACGCTCTGATTGTAGACGTTCGAGGCAAGCCATTGCGTCGCCGTTGACGGCACCGCGGGCGAATTGGTGGGCATCGGCGCCGTCGGCGAGGGCATGGCCGCGTTGGGCGCTGTCGGCGCGCTCGGGGAGGCGGGCGGCGGTGTGGTCGGAGTTTGCGCTGCGCCCGGGACGGACAGGGCAAATCCGCTGATCAGCAATGCGGATACGACCGTCTTCTTTTTCACGGGGTCAATCCTCCTTCCGCTTGAGTGGGAATGAATCCGAAACCCAAGCCTGCACATTTCGTTCCGCCCGCCGCATGGGCCTGCAAGCTCAATGCAATGGCCAGAAGAACACGATGAGCGGTGGGCCGACGAGGACGACCAGCAACGAAAGCGGCAGTCCAAGCTTCCAGTAATCGCCGAAGCGATATCCGCCGGGCCCCATGACCAGCATGTTGTTCTGGTGCCCGATCGGCGTCAGGAAATCGCAGGCAGCCCCGAAGGCGACAGCGAGCAGGAACGGCTCCGGCTTATAGCCGAGCTTGGCTGCAACCGCGGCGGCGATCGGGCCGAGAACCAGAACCGCCGCCGCATGGTGCAACAGCGGGGCTGCCAGCATCGCCGTCACCAGGACGAGCGCAATCGACATGATACCGGGAACCTGCGTGGCGACGTGGCCGAGCAGGTTGGCGATCAGGCTCGCAGCACCCGTATCGTTGAGCGCCTCGCCGACCGGAATGAGCGCGCCGAGCATAACGATGATCGGCCACTCGATCGATTCGTAGGCTTCCTTGAGGCTGATCTGCCGCAGCACGATGCAAAGAACGGCGGCGCCGAAAAATGTCTGTTCGACGCTGCGCAAGCGCAAAATGACGATGGCCATCGCGGCGAGAAGCAGGAGCAGCGGGATGAACCGCCATCGCCGGCGCGCGAGCGCGATGCTGCGGTCGGCGAGCGGCAAGCAGCCGAGGTCGGAGAGCGTGTCGTAAATAGTGTTGCCCCAGCCTTGTAGTGCAACGATGTCGCCAGGCTGCAGAACATGCTCCATCAGACGAGTGTGGACCGGCCGGCCGGCGCGGCTGACGGCGAGGAGGCTCACCTCAAAGCGCCGACGCAATTGCAGCCGCTGCGCGGTTCGGCCGGCCACCTGCGAGCCCGGCATCACGACGGCTTCGACGATCTCGAGATCGTCGCTGGCGCGCTCCGGTGCTTTCAGCTCCTTGGACGCTGCGAGTTCCAGGCCCGTGCTGTCGGTGACCGTCTTGACGGTTGCGGGATCTGCATGAACCGTGAGGATGTCGCCGCTCGCGAGCCGCGTACGATAGGACGGCACGAAGTGGCGTTCATCATCCTCGGAGACGCGTACCAGCGAACTAACGGAAAGCTCGCCTTCGCCCAGCGCCTCAAGCTCGGCGACGGTCATGCCGACGCTGGGCGACTCGTCGGGCACAACGAGTTCGGTCGTGTAGCGGTCGAGGTTGAACACCTGGCCGGCGGTCTTCGAGCCGTTCTGCCGACGCGGCAGAAGGCGCCATCCGACACTGAGAAAGACCAATGCGAGCAAAGCGAGCGGCAACCCGACCGGAGTGAAATCGAAAAACTGGAACGGCCTGCCGCTCACGTCGGAGCGCACGGTCGAGATCAGGAGATTTGGACCCGTGCCGATGAGGGTCGCAGTGCCGCCAATCAGCGACGCGAAGGCGAGCGGCATCAGGTAGATCGATGGCGGTTGTTTGATGCGCCGTGACGCTTCGAGCGACAGCGGAATGAAAATTCCGAGCGCGCCGACATTTTTCATGAAGGCGGACAAAAGCCCGACCGAGAAGCAGAGTGCTCCGATTTGCAGGGACGGCGACTGGACGCGCTTCAGAAAGGCGCGCAGCACGCCGTTGAGGATACCGGAATTGCCGATCGCTCGCCCGAGGACGAGGGTCGTCGCGATCAGGATGATGACCGGATTGGAAAAGCCGGAGAAGGTTTTCTCCGGCGCTACCGTTCCCGTAGCGATAGTTGCGAGAAGCGCCAGGCAAGCAACGAGATCGTGGCGCAGACGATCCCACATAAACAGGCTCAGCATCACCGCGACGATCACAAAAATTTCGATCTGCGGGATCGTCACGCTCTCGCCCTGCCTCGAAGTCGGAGGGAAACAAACGCGCCCGGCTACCGTTCCTCGCGGCGCCTCACGCCGGATTGTGCGGCGTGGGCTTCGACGGAGAGAACGCCGCTGTTTCGGGATGTTGTCGCGCAGCTTCCGCGATAAGTCTATCCGTCGCGGTCTCGATACGCCGCTGCAATTCCTGCAAGAACGCGTCCCGCTTCAGACCGGGTGCGATTACGGGTAGAAACTCGACCTGGATCGTCCCGGGGAAGCGCAGGAAGCGGCGGCGCGGCCAGAACAGTCCAGCATTGAGCGCAACGGGGATGCAAGGCACGCCGGTCTTGTCATAGACATAGGCGACGCCGGCTTTGTAGGCGGGCGGCGCGCCGGGTGCACGGCGCGTACCTTCGGGGAAGATGAAAAGCTGGCGTCCCTCGGCAAAGAGTGCATTGGCCTTCGCGGTGAGCTGCCGCAGCGCAGTTTGTGCGTTCGCCCGGTCGATCGCGATCTGCCCGCCCCGCAGGAGATACCAGCCGAAGAATGGAATGAATGTCAGCTCGCGCTTCAGCACATAGGAGAAGTCGTCGAAATAATTGACGAGCGCGAAGGTTTCCCAAAACGACTGATGCTTGGGAGCGACGATGCATGCGCCTTTCGGAATGTTTTCGAGCCCACGGAACTCGGCCGATGTTCCGCAGGTCACCCGCAGAAGCCAAAGCGACGAGCGGCTCCAGAGCCGCGCCAGCGACAAGACGGCGCGCCTGCCGAAGATCATCGTCGGTAAGCCGACGATCATCAAAACGATTGTGTTCAGATAAAAGAGGAAATTGAACAGCGCCGAGCGGATGAAGAGCATAGGAGTTGACGCGGGATGTGTCAGCGCCGGGCACTCACGACACCGGCAACATCAGGGTGTTGCGCAGGTGCTCCCGCTGCCGTCATCATATCCGCGGAAGACTTTGCTGGCGGCATGATCTTGGTGCGCACGAGCGCCGCCAAAAACTTCACATACTCGATCGCAAGCAGACGCGCGACATGGCTGTCGCTCCGCCAATCGCTGTTGCGCAGCCGGTCGCTCACGACGGGGTAGGGGATGAGCTCGAGGGTCGGCATCGCGCTGCGCAATTCAACGAGCGCGCGCGGCATATGGTAATTCGAGGTGACGACGATCAGGCTCGAGCGGATCGCGTTCTGCTCGACCCAGCGGCGCGTCTCGTCGGCATTGCCGGCGGTATTGAGCGCGGCACGGCCGAGATCGATGCAGCAATCAAAAAGCCTTTGGAAGCTCGGCATCAGCCGCGCCATCTCGTGCCGGGAGGTCTGTTGGTTGACGCCGGTGATGAGCAGCCGCCTGGCCCTGCCTTCGGCGAGAAGCTCCACCGCATCGACGACCCGTTCGGAGCCGCCGGTCAGCGCGACGACGCCGTCGGCGGGCGCGAGCGCGGTGGTCGGCTCCTGGTATTCGACGAGGCGGGCAAAGGCGACGAAGCCGATTCCGAGGCCGATAAAGCCGAGCGCCAGGCAAATAACGAACGTCCGGCGTCCCCACGTCCGCCAGGAGCGGGTGCCCCCGCCGTCATTCATCTGAGCGCCCGGACGCTTGGCGTCCGCTTCGCGATCCCCATCGAGACGGGAGAATACGCGCGAATCTGGGCGCGGGCTAGGCGGCGGGGATGGAGAGAGGAGCGGGAGCGCTTTTGGCGCCGCGAAAGGCTTCGAGCCGCCGCCTGTACACCCCAACTGCCGTGAGGCGCGCAAAGATAGAAAACTACAGGTGTAACGCATCGCTTGACACTGTAGCTCGTCAAGTTACATATTGTAAGTGTGATCAAGAGCTTCCGCAGCCGTGCTCTCAAGCGGTTTTGGACGAAGAGCGACGTGTCTGGTCTGAGACCGGATTGGGTCTATAAAATCGAGAGACAGCTGACGCTTCTTGATCAAGCGACGCGACCGCAGGACATGAATGTCGTCACATTCGGCTTTCATGCGTTAACCGGCGACCAATCCGGCCGCTTCGCCATTACCGTCTCACGAAATTGGCGACTGACCTTCGCGTTCGAAGGTGCCGATGCCGTCGAGGTCGATCTGGAGGACTACCATGGTAACTAGAGACAGGAATCGTCCGCCCGTTCATCCCGGCGAAATCCTCCGCGAAGACGTCTTGCCGGGACTCGACATGTCGGTCACCGACGCGGCGGCTGAAATGCATATCACGCGTCAGGCGCTGCATCGCGTGCTTGCCGGAACGGCTGCGGTATCGCCGGAAATGGCACTCCGGATCGGAAAGTTTTGTGGTAACGGCGGCGACGTTTGGCTGCGGATGCAGGCGGCATACGACCTGTGGCACACCGAACGGAAACTCTCCGCCGAGATTGCGATGATAAAAACGCAACGCGCCCGCGCAGCGTAAGGCGCTTTTGCGATCCCCAATCGGCTTACCCCAACTCGCGCAAATGCCGGTAAACGATGATGCGCGAGATCAGCCCCGTCAGCAGCGCAATGCCGATGCAGATCGCGCCGATGGCGAGATAGCCCTGCAGGTTCAGCGCGAAGCCGCCGAACAAAGCTTCCATTTGGTCTCCGCTCGCCGTCGCGGTCCAGAATGGCGCCAGCCGGCCAAGCGTGAAGAATGTGAGTGCGGCGCAGCCGGCGCCGATCAATCCGCCGCGCAGCCCGAGACGCAGGAAATGGTGCTGGAACTCGCGTGCAATGAACCGGTCCTCGGCGCCGACAAAGTGCAGCACGTTGATGATCTCGCTGTTGCCCGCCATGGCCCCGCGCGTCGCGAAAGCAACCGCCAACAGCATTGTCGTCAAGACCAGCGCGAACAGGACGATCGCGGCGCCGACCACGGTACGCGTCATCACCGTCAGACGCGACAGCCACTGGCTATGATCGTCGAAAATCGCCGAGGGCACCGCCTTTTTGAGGCTCGCGCGTAACGCCTCCGGGTCGAACGCCGCGCCCGTCTTTTTCACGACAATCATGCGGGGCACGGGCAGTTCGCCGAGATCGAGCCCGCCGCCGAGCCACGGTTCGAGCAGACGCGCCGATTCTGCCGCAGAGAACGTTCGCACTTCGCCGACATCGGGCGTTTGCGAAGCGATCTCGGCAGCCTTGCGGGTGTCGGCATCGAGATCGTGTCCGGCAACCGGCCGAACCTGGATCGTCGCTTCCTGCGCGACGGTACTCTGCCAGCCGCGCGACGCGTCGCCGATGAGGATCGCCGTGCCTGCGGCAAGCGAGGCGAGGAACGTCATGATCGCAATGACGGTGACGAGCGCGCGTCCGGCGATCGACGCTGCCGGGACGAGCGGCATTTCGCGGCGCAGCGGCTCGGCATCGGAGCCGATCTCGTTGCGATCGGCTTCAAGCAAATCATCCTCGCGATTGCGTTGCGCCGCGTGCGACATCGGAACCGTCATATCCGCGCTTGTGAGATCATGCGCGTCAATCGAAGATGTGCAAGCGGCCATCGCCGAGCACAAGGCGGCGGGCGTCCTCGAACTGATCCATCAGCGCAAGGTCGTGCGTGGCGATGACGATCGAGGTGCCGGATTTGTTCAACTCGACGAACAGCCGCAACAGACGGCGCGCCAGCGTCGGATCGACATTGCCGGTCGGCTCGTCCGCAAGCAAAAGTTCCGGCCGCGCGATCAGCGCTCGCGCGATTGCCGCACGCTGCTTCTCGCCGCCCGACAAAACCGGCGGCAGAACATGCATGCGGTCGCCGAGACCCACCCAGCGCAGGAGTTCGACCACCTCGCCGCGATAGGAAGCGTCTTCCCGCCCGAGAACACGCAGGGGAAGCGCCACATTCTCATAAGTGGTGAGATGATAGAGCAGGCGGAAATCCTGGAAGACGACGCCGATGCGGCGCCGCAGGCGCGTGATCTCGTCCTTCTCGAGCGTAGTCGCATCTCGATCGAAGAGGCTGATCAATCCGCGCGTCGGTCTCAATGAAAGCAGGATCAATTTGAGCAGCGTGGTCTTGCCGGCGCCCGATGGCCCGGTCAGGAACTGGAAGCTCTGCGGCTCGATGGAGAAGGAGAGATCGTGCAGAATCTCGTCGCCCATACCGTAGCGCAAGCCCACATTCTCGAAACGGACCAAGCAGGATTCCTCGTCGGCGCGCCGGCCGACTAGCGGCCGAATCGGGCTTTTTACGCGCCCTTAACCCTAACAAGGCTCTAATCGGGTGTCCTCTCCGCAGCTATTTCGCCGGGTGGACAGTCCGAGCGGAGTCTTGTCCCCATGCGTCCCTCTTCCGGCCTCAGCCTGCCCACTACCCCCTCCGGCCTCGGCGCGCATCAGCTCCGGCGCGCCATGGAATTGTCGGCCGAAGCGGTGAACGGCCGACCGCGACAGCCGACTTACGAAGAGCTCTGGGGGACGAGGTGGCGCCAGCCCCATCATGAGCCTTTCCGCGCGCAGGAGCGCAGCACGTTCTGGTTTTCCCCGGTTCTGGCGACGCTTCTTGCCGTGATTGTCGGTTCGATGTCGTTGGCCGGCCTCAAGGAACAGGCCGTGCGCGCGGTACCCGCGACGGCGGCACTTTATGCCGCCGCGGGGATGCCGGTGAATATCCGCGGGCTGGAATTCCGCGGTGTCACCTCGCGCGTCAGCGCGGAGAACACGCAGCGCCTGCTCAAAGTGCGGGGCGAGATCGCCAATCTGCGTCCGGGCGTCAATGCCGTGCCGCCGATCGAGATCGTCGTGCAGGGCGAGGATGGGCGCGCGCTCTATCGCTGGACGGCGTCGGCGGCGAAGCCGAAGCTCGGCGAGAACGAGACGATCGCCTTCGAGACCCGCCTCGTTGCGCCGCCGGAAGCTGGACGCAACGTGAAAATCCGTTTCGCCCAAGCAAACTGAAACTGCGAACTGAAACTTCGAACTGAGCCAATCAATCCCGCTCGAGCTCTTGGCTGCGCAGCATCGCCTCGCGCAGGCTTTGCCAGCGCCGGAAGCTTTCATTGGCGCCAAGGAAAGCAAGCGCCAGAATGAACGGGGCGATGTAGTAGATCATCCGAAAAAGCAGCAGCGACGCGAGCAGCGCCTCTTCCGTCCGCGCCGGTACGGTCTTCAGCATCGTTGCTTCAAAGACGCCGATGCCGCCCGGTGCACTACTTGCGATGCCAAGAATGCTGGCGAATGCGTAGAGCGACGCGAAACTAAAATAGTCGATGCCGTGATGCGCCGGCAGCAGGACAAACAGCGTGGCGGACGCAGCGCCGAGATCGATAAGCCCGAGCAGCACCTGCCGGACGGTTAGGCGGAAGCCCGGCAGCTCGAGCCGAAAGCCCTGAATCTTGCGTTCGCGGGGGGCGACCGACACCCAGACGAGGTACGCGCCAAGCACGCCGAGAACAGCGGCGCCGAGCGCCATGTTGATCTCCGGCGCCAAGTGGTCGAGCCGGCTGATGGGTTCGGCACGGAAGATGAGGCCGATGCCGACGATGAGCGCCATGCCGAGCCAGAAGGTGACCCCGGCGATGATCGTCAGGCTGGCGACGGCGCTGGCACGCAGCCCGGCGCGTGAGTAAAGCCAGTAGCGCACCGTCCCGCCGGTGATCAGCGGGAAACCGAGCGTGAAGGAGATCGCGTAACTCGTGAACGAGGCGAGCGCCGTCGTCCGGTAGCGCACTTTGAGCTTCAGCTGACGCAGCGCCACGGCGTCATAGCCGGTCAGCGCCAGATAAGAGACGCAAGTCAGGAGGCACGCGCCGACGATCTGCTCGGCGGTCGTCGCCGCAATGGCCCCGCGCAACTCGGCGAAGTTGATCTTCGTCAGCGTCCGCGCCAGCACGAAAAAGGAAAGGCCGAAAATCAGGACGCTCGCCACCGCCCCAGCGGTTCGTGCGATACGGCG
>JAFAVH010000345.1 GCA_019242655.1 Methylobacteriaceae bacterium | reverse complement strand
GGAATTCGCAATCGACGATATCGCGCGCACCGATATCGTCATTGTCCCAGCTTCGGGTTGGGACGTGCAGGATCAAATCGCCCGCGGAACGCACCTGCTCGCCTGGCTGCGCAAGATGCACAGCAAGGGTGCCTACATTGCCGGCGTTTGCGCCGGGGTCGTGTTCCTCGCGGAGGCCGGACTTCTCGACGGCCGGCAAGCGACCACGCATTGGGCATTGGCCGAGCACTTCCGCGAGCGCTATCCCAATGTTGCTTGGCGGCCGGAGCATTTTGTCACCGAAGACAGCCGGCTGCTCTGCAGCGGAGGCGTTTATGCCTCCATCGATCTCAGTCTTTATCTCGTCGAGAAGTTCTGCGGCCACGCGGCCGCACTTGAATGTGCAAAGTCGCTGCTCATCAGCATGCCGCGAAGCAGTCAATCCGGGTATTCGCTGTTACCCATGGCGCACCCGCATTCCGACGAGAAGATTAGAGGAAGCGAGGAATATCTGCAGGAGAATTTCAGCCGCGATGTGTCCATCGACTTCCTCGCCAAGCGCGTCGGGATGGGTGCGCGCAATTTCATCCGCCGCTTCAAAGCAGCGACGGGTCACTTGCCGGGCGCGTATGCACAGATGTTGCGCGTCGCGGCGGCTAAGGAGCTGCTCGAGCATGGCGCAACCTCCATTCAAGTGGTTTCGTCGAAAGTCGGCTACGAAGACATCGCTTTCTTCCGCGCCTTGTTCAAGCGCCACACGGGCATGACACCGGGCGAATATCGCGCGCGCTTCGCACAGATGACATTCGATCGCGGTGAACTCCTTCCCGGAGCATCTGCACTCAGCGCCTGACGGCGCGGATACGACATCGAAGCTAATAGATGGGCGGGAAACTGGGGGTGGGCTAGACAAAGATCAGGGTTATTAAAATGACATTGCTGGTCGCAGATGATCGTGAGCTCCTGTCCGCAGCGGGATATATCGACGAGTCGCTCGTCGATATATCCGCCCGCAGACCCGCGGCGCGCGCAAACAAAGTCGCCAAGCCTACCGGCGACGTGTCTGTCCATGTCGAGCGGCGCCTTGCGGCAATCTTGATCGCCGACATTGCGGGTTATAGCCGGCTGGTCGGGGCCGACGAGCAGGGCACCCTGCAGCAATGGCACGCGCACTGGGACGAACTTGTCTCGCCCGCAATTCAGAATCATGCAGGACGCGTCGTGCGGGTGACCGGCGATGGAATTCTGGCAGAGTTTGCAAGCATCGTGAACGCGATGCGTTGCGCACTCACAATCCAACACGGCATGGCGGAGCGCAACGGCGACATAGACCCGGATCGTCGCATCGAATTCCGCATCGGGCTAAACTTCGGCGATCTCATCGTCGATCGCGGCGACATGTGGGGCGAGGGCGTCAACGTCGCCGCGCGCCTCGAGGCATTGGCCGACCCCGGCGGTATCTGCGTTTCCGAGCGCGTGTGCAACGATGTTCGCGGTAAGCTCGATGTTGCATTCGATGAATTGGGCGAGCAGCGGCTCAAGAATATCTCCCACCCAATCCGCGTCTTTCGCGCACGGTTACGCGCGGAGGAGAGTGCTGTAGGATCGAGCGTTGTCGTTTCGGCGCGCATGCCCGTCGGTGTCGCCGTTCCCCTCGTGCAGTCGCGGCGGCGCATTTTGCTGTACAGCGGTTTGGCAATCGCAGTGACGTCCTGCATCGCCTTCGGCGCGGGACGCGTTCTCCCTGTGCGGGCGCCTGCGCCGCACGCACCCGCGGTGACGAGCAGCGCGTTGGCTGAACCCGCGCCGGCACGCCAACAGGCAGCGCTGCTCTCGCTCGCCGTGTTGCCGTTCATCAATATGAGCGGCGACGCCAGCCAGGATTATGTTGCCGACGGTATCACCGAGAGCCTTACCAGCGACCTTTCCCGTGCGCTGCCCGGCAGCTTCATTCTCTCACGCGGCACGGCCTCCTCGTACAAGGGCCGCGCCGCGGATGCGCGCCAGATCGGGCGCGAGCTCGCCGTGCGTTATCTTCTCGCGGGCAGCATCCTTGCCGAGGGCAAGAAGATGCGCGTGAACGCGCAGCTCATCGAGACGACCGGCGGCAATCAGGCGTGGAGCGAACGCTTCGATGCCGAGCGTGTGAGCATATTGCAGACCGAGGACGAGGTCGTCACGCGGCTGTCGCGCGCGATCGGCCTCAAGGTGATCGAATTCGAAGCCGACCGGCGCGCCAGGGAAGATATGGCCGGAACCAGCGCCGTCGACCTCGTGTTGCGCGGCACTGCAGCGCTCAATCGACCCTCGTCGCAACAATCGATGATCCAGGCGCGCACGCTGTTCAACGACGCACTGGAGATCGCGCCGAACAATGCAGACGCGCTGGCGGGTCTTGGAACCACGCTCGTGTTCGAGTTCGTCAACGGCTATTACGAGAGCGGCGGCGAAGAGCGCTTGCGCAAAGCAGGCGAGCTGCTCGACCGGGCGTTGACGCTCGCGCCACATCACGTCACCGCGATGAAGGCGAGCGCCGCATTGGCGCGTGCGCAGGGCCGCTTCGAAGATGCGCTCGCCATCGCGAGCGGCGTCTTGAGCGAAAATCCGGGCGAACCATGGGCCTATAAGGAACTCGGCCTTGCCAACATGTATCTCGGCCGCCTCGATGAGGCGCTCGACTGGTTCGCCAAGGCCGAGCGCATCGGTCCGCGCGATCCGGCACGCTGGACTTGGCTCGACGGGCGCGGTCAGGCGCTGATCCTGCTCGGCCGCGACGCGGAGGCGGTGCGCTCGCTGATCGCAGCATCGGAAGCCAATCCGCGCAGCGTTGGCACAAAGGCCTTGCTGGCGGCGGCTTATGCGCTTGTCGGACGCACTGATGCGGCGCACGCCGCTCTCTCGGATTATCTGGCCGCGCGTCCCGACGCACGCGCCTCGACCTTCCGGCAGAATGCGCCCGTTCCGCTCGCCGCGACGGCGCGCGAATATCGGGAGAAGCGCGAACATCTGCTCGAGGGCTTGCGCAAAGCCGGTATGCCCGCTTGAAGTCTCCCCAAACGGGAGGAACAGGCGGCATGACACTCGACCCTGACAACCAGCGCGTCCTCGATCTCATCAAGGCGGCCGGGCGGCCGCCAGTCGCGAGCCTGGAGCCGACGGCGGCACGCGAAATGTACCGCGCCGGCCGACGCTTCTTCGAGCCCGATCTGCCCGCCATGGCGGAGGTCCGCGATCTCGCCGCGCCCGGCCCCGCAGGCGACATTCCGCTGCGGCTTTACCGCGGCGTCGGCACCGATGCGGCGGCGGCGTTACCTGTGCTCGTCTTCTATCATGGCGGCGGCTACGTCATCGGCGATCTCGACACGCACGATTATGTCTGCCGCAAACTCGCCAATGTCGCGCGCTGCTCGGTGATCGCCGTCGATTACCGCCTCGCGCCCGAGCACAAGTTCCCTGCCGCGGTCGACGATGCCGCCGCGGCGTTGCGCTTCGTCGTCAAGGAGGCCGCGCATCTCGGCGTCGATGCGGCGCGCGTCGCGGTCGGCGGCGACAGCGCCGGCGGCAATCTCTCCGCCAACATGGCGCATTTTTCCCGCGACGGCGACGTGCCGAAAATCATCTTCCAACTCTTGCTCTATCCCGGCACCGATATGAGCATGTCGCAGGCCTCGTACAAAAAGCGCGATTGGACGGCCTATCCGCTGTCGATCGAGGCGATCAAATATTTCATCGGCCACTATCTTAGCGACAAGGATTACACGGATCCGCGCGCCGCGCCCTTGATGGCATCAAACTTCAAAGGCCTCGCGGACGCCTTCGTGCTTACTGCCGGCCATGATCCGCTCGCCGATGAGGGCCACGAATATGCCAAGAAGCTGGAGGCCGACGGTGTGCGCGTGACCTTCGTGCACATGTCGGATCAGATGCACGGCTTTCTTACGTTAGGCCGCATGGTGCGCGCCACCGATTACGCGCTCGACGTTGCCGGCGCCGCGCTGGCGCGGGCTTTCGCCGGCGTATAGGCGCGCAGGGTCGCCCTCGCGCGGTGGCACCTCGCAATCAGCCCGGGGGCCCCCTCGGCCCGGGCTTTGCCTTGCGGTCGTCACGTCGGCTGACTATTACGGGCGCGTGAGGCCGGACGCGAGGAGCCCGGGACCGCCGACATCGACTGACGCTTGAAAACCGGAGGAAAATCCCTCCGCTGGACAGGATTTTACGTTCATGCGCGCCGTTCTCGGCGGAGGACCCCGCCTTCTTCTGCGCCGGCTCCGCGAGGTCATGGCCGAGCCGGTCAGCGCGCAGGATCGCCTCGACCGGATCGTCGTCCTCATCGCCTCCAACATGGTCGCCGAGGTCTGCTCGGTCTATGTGCTGCGCGCCGACGCCACGCTCGAACTGTTCGCCACAGAGGGCTTGAATCGCGAGGCCGTCCACCTGACGACGATGCGCTCCGGCGAGGGCCTTGTCGGCCTCATTGCCCAGCGCGCCGAGCCGCTGGCGCTCTCCGAGGCGCAGGCGCACCCAGCCTTCTCCTACAAGCCGGAGACGGGCGAGGAAATCTACCACTCCTTCCTCGGCGTGCCGATCCTGCGCGGCGGCAACACGCTCGGCGTGCTCGTCGTCCAGAACCGGGCGCGGCGCACCTATTCCGACGAGGAAGTCGAGGCGCTGCAGGTCGTCGCCATGCTGCTCGCCGAGATGATCGCCTCCGGTGAGCTGCAGTCGATCGTGAGGCCGGGCGGCGACATCGCGCTGCATCGGCCGATTGGGCTCAGCGGCGCCGCAATCAGCGACGGCATCGGTCTCGGCCATGTCGTGCTGCACGAGCCGCGCGTCGTGGTGAAGCAGCTCGTCGCCGAGGACGTGAACGGCGAATTGCGGCGGCTCGAAGCGGCGATTGCCGAGATGCGCGAGAACTTGAACCAGCTTATCGATCAGGGCGACGTGATCGGCGCCGGCGAGCACCGTGACGTGCTCGAAGCGGTGCGGATGGTCGCCAATGACCGCGGCTGGATGCGGCGGCTGCGCGAGGCGATTGCCACCGGCCTGACGGCGGAAGCGGCGGTCGAGAGCGTGCAAAACGACGCGCGCGCCAGGCTGCAGCGCCAGACCGATCCTTACGTGCGCGACCGGCTGCACGATCTCGACGACCTCGCCAACCGTTTGCTGCATCGCCTGACCGGCCAGAACTTCGTCGTCGACCGAGCTTCGATGCCTGACAACGCGATCCTGGTCGCGCGCACGATGGGCCCGGCGGTCCTGCTCGAATACGAGCGCGCGCGGCTGCGCGGCCTTGTCCTCGAAGAAGGCGGGCCGACAAGCCATGTTGCGATCGTCGCGCGGGCGCTCGGCATTCCGGCAATTGGCGAGGTGCCCAACATCACCGATCTCGTCGAGGCGGGGGATGCGATCATCGTCGACGGCACATCGGGCGAGGTGCAGATACGCCCTCAAGCCAATGTCGAGAGCGCTTACGCCGAAAAAGCTCGCTTACGCGCGCGGCGACAGGAGCAATACCAGAAGCTCCGCGACGTGCCGGCGGTGACCAAGGACGGCATCGAGATCAAGCTGCACATGAATGCCGGCCTGCTTGTCGATCTTCCCCACGTCCAGGAGACAGGGGCGGCCTCGATCGGGCTCTTCCGTACCGAGCTGCAGTTCATGCTCGCGGCGCGGTTTCCGCGCATGCGCGAGCAGTTCGATCTCTACCGGCGAGTGCTTGAGGCGGTACCCGACCGCCCGGTCACCTTCCGCACGCTCGATATCGGCTCGGATAAAGTCTTGCCTTACATGGCGAAACTCGAGGAAGAGAATCCGGCGCTCGGCTGGCGCGCGATCCGCATCGGGCTCGATCGCCCGGCGTTGCTGCGGCTGCAATTGCGCGCGCTATTGCGCGCCGCCGCCGACCGCGGCCTGCGGATCATGTTCCCGATGGTCGCGACATGTGCGGAATTCGACGCCGCAAAGCAGATCGTGACCCACGAGGTGGAATATCTGAAGAAGCATGGCTACGGCACGCCGGCTGAGGTCGAACTCGGCGTGATGATCGAAGTGCCGTCGCTCTTGTTTGAGCTCGACGCGGTCTGCGCAAAAGCGGACTTTCTTTCAGTCGGTTCAAACGACTTGACGCAATATCTCTTCGCCGCGGACCGCGACAACAAACGCGTTGCCGACCGGTTCGATGTGCTCTCAGCGCCTGCATTGCGAGCACTGGCGACGATCGCCGGCGCGGGACACGCCGCGGGAAAGCCCGTGACCTTATGTGGCGAGATGGGTGGCAAACCGCTCGAAGCGTTGGCACTGGCCGCCATCGGCTACCGGTCGCTGTCGATGTCGCCGGCCTCGATCGGGCCGGTGAAAGCAACTTTGATTGCCGCCGATCTCGCTGAGACGGAGGCTTTCCTGACGCCGCTCGTCGGCGCGCATGACGGCGCGCACTCGCTGCGCGAACATCTGCGCGACTATGCGGAGCGAAGCGGGATCCCGGTGTAAGTGTTTCCGCAGCAATAGGTGTTAATGCGCCCGCGCAACGCAGAAATCGACAGTCTCCAGCAGCGCGTGCTTCCAATCCGAAGCCGGAAACAATTCCAAAGCGTCGCGTGCGATGGCGCCGTAATGACGCGCGCGCTCAACGGTGTCTTCGAGCGCCCGATGTTTGCGCAGCAACCCGATCGCCATCTCGAGATCGCCGTCTGCACACGCACTCTCTTCGAGCGTACGCCGCCAGAAGGCCCGCTCGCTTTCCGAGCCGCGGCGGAATGACAGCACGACAGGCAGGGTGATCTTGCCTTCGCGGAAATCGTCGCCGACATTCTTGCCGAGGCGCGCGGACGCACCACCGTAATCGAGCGCGTCGTCGATCAACTGAAAGGCGATGCCGAGATTCATGCCGTAGCTGCGGCAGGCGGCTTCATCCGCCTTGGACCGCCCGGCAAGCACAGGACCGACTTCGCACGCGGCGGCGAAAAGTGCGGCGGTTTTAGCGCGGATCACGTCGAGATAATCGTCTTCCGTCGTCTGCGTATCTTTTGCGCGCGAAAGCTGCATCACCTCGCCTTCGGCGATCACCGCGGCGGCAGACGAAAGAATATCGAGGCACGAGAGCGAGCCAACCTCCACCATCATCTTGAAGGCCTGGCCGAGCAGGAAATCGCCAACGAGCACGCTTGCTTCGTTACCCCATAACATACGCGCCGCGAGTTTACCGCGGCGCATGTCGCTGTCGTCGATGACGTCGTCGTGTAGGAGCGTCGCCGTGTGCATGAACTCGACGGCGGATGCGAGCTTCACATGTCCATCGCCGGCATAACCGCAGAGACCCGCCGTCGCGAGTGTCAGCATCGGCCTCAAGCGTTTGCCGCCCGAGGAGATGAGATGATTGGCAACTTCCGGGATCAGCGCGACGTCGGAGCCTGTACGCTGCAGGATCGTCCCGTTCACGCGCTCCATGTCGGCCGCAACCAGCGCGGCGAGCGCCGCGATACTCGGCTCTTGGACCTTTTCCTCGAGAGCAATGACGACGCCCACGTCAACTCCTCCGCCAAGAAATCGCCAAGCCATCAACCCTGGGCCGCGGCAATCATCCGCATACGAGCGGCCCAGAAAAGCTCGAGCCTATCTGGGTCGCGCGCCTGCGCGAGTCAATGATCGCCGGTGTCGCACGCGAAATTGCGCCGCCGCGAAGCGCTCAGAACGCGGCCGTTTGCGCAAGGAAGGCGGAGACCTCCGCCAAAAACTCCTTGGGTCGCTCTTCCTGCGGGGAATGGCCGCAATCGAGCGCAGTCCCGCGCACGTCGAGCGCCTTCTCACGCCAAGTCTCGAGCACGTCGTACAGCGCGCCAACCGTCCCCTGCGCGCCCCACAGTGCGAGGAGAGAGACAGCGATCCGTACGTGCGAATCCTTGGCGTCATGAACGAGGTCAATTGTCGCCGCTGCCCGATAATCCTCGCAGATCGCGTGCCGCGTCGCCGGATCTTTGTAGCAGCGCAGATAATCTTGAAACATCGCTTCTGTTGTCGCGCCGGGTGTCTTTACCTGCCCCTCGATGTGTTTCCGCAGGAAGTATTCGGGATCGGCGCCGATCAGCCGCTCCGGCAGGTCATAGGGTTGGATGAAAAAGAACCACCAGAAATAACGGCGCGCGAATTCCATGTCGGTGCGCGCATACGCCGTCGCCGTCGGAACTATATCCATGACAGCGATCTGCGAGATAGCATCGGGATGATCGAGCGCCATGCGATGCGCGACACGTCCGCCGCGATCGTGTCCGATCACGGCGAAGCGAGCGAATCCGAGGTTCGACATCACCTCGATCATGTCGTGCGCCATTGCGCGTTTCGAATAGTTGATGTGATCCGCACCGCCCGGCGGCTTGCCGGAATCGCCATAGCCGCGCAAATCCGGCGCGATGACGGAATAGCTCTCAGCAAGCTGCGGCGCGACCTTGCACCACGTCGCGTGGTTCTGCGGATGACCGTGCAAGAGGAGCAGCGGCGGCCCGGCGCCGCCACGCGCAACACGGATGCGCGCGCCCGATGCTTCTATATCGTCAAGCGTGAAGCCGGGGATCATCGGATCGGGCCGGCTCACGATCCTTTCCGTTTCATGTCTGAATATTCAAAACGAGCCAACCGCTTGCGGCGGCTCAACTGCGGACCATTGTTGCATCAAGGCGGATCATGCGCAACGCAAACCGGCCTGTGGCTCAGCTTCGCGTTGCTCGCCCCGTACTCCCCCTTGAGGCAATTGCGGCCAATGTGAGCGAGCACACAAGCCCCGGCAGAACAACTGCATTATTCTGCTCAAATATCGGCGCCGCCGCGCGTGGAGAGTAAGGTCAGCGCTGAGGCACTTATTGGACAGCATCGGAGGAAGCCGGTAGCCTTAGCCTGTTCCACCAAGAGGCAGGTGAGATGAACATCGCGGAATGGCTGGCCCGGTTGGGGTTGCCACAATACGCGGATGCTTTTGCAGAAAATGCAATCGACGCCTCAATCCTTGAGCAACTCACGGGCGAGGACCTAAAGGAGTTGGGCGTTAGCCTCCTTGGCCATCGCCGTAAGCTGCTTACCGCGATCGAAGCCTTGGGATCTGGATCAGAGCAGATATCCCGCGGCACACGCAACGAACCCGTCACTCATAGTGCGACGGCCTTCATTTCTCCTGAGCGTCGACACTTGACAGTGCTCTTCTGCGAGTTGGTCGGATCAGCCGCATTGGCCGCGCGTGTCGACCCTGAGGATTTTCGTGAGGTCATTGGCCGCTACCACTCGCTTGTAAGCAGCGCTGTCGCCGCGCAAGACGGATTCGTGGCGCAGTATCTGGGTAATGGCGCACTGATTTATTTCGGTTTCCCCACAGCTCACGAGGACGATGCTGAGCGCGCGGTGCGTGCAGCACTTACGTTGCGCGAGGGCACCCAGGTCATCGATGTAGATGGCTCGCCTCTACAAGTTCGCGCCGGTCTGGCAACGGGTCTTGTCGTTGCAGGCGACCGGGCCGAAGGCTCGCAAGCGCCTCACGAGCAACAAATCATGGGCGAGACGCCCAATCGCGCCGCGCGGCTCCAGACACTCGCGGAAGCGGGCGAGATCGTCATTGATGCCGCAACTCGTAAGCTGGTCGGACGAATTTTCGACCTTACGGAGCGCGAGCCCGCGACTCTCAAAGGTTTCAGCACGCCGGTCGAATGTTGGAACGTTCGCGGCGTCTCCGCGATCGAGAGCCGATTTGAAGCGCTTCGCTCCGAAGAGACGCCGGTCATCGGCCGCGATGAAGAGTTGGAGCTGCTGACGAAGCGTTGGCAGCAGGCCAAGGCTGGCGCCGGCCGGCTCGTTATGCTCTGCGGCGAACCAGGGCTCGGAAAGTCGCGCCTCGTCTCTACCTTCGAAGACCAGATTGCCGGCGAGCGCCGGATCGAGCTGCGCTACTTCTGTTCTTCGCAGCATACGAGCACCGCTCTTTATCCCGTAACGGCCCATCTCGCGCGCGCCGCCCGCTTCGCCGAGGGGGATTCGCCGCAAGAGAAGCTTGAGAAATTGCGGCCGCTTGTTGAAGCGAGCGATCTACCCTTCATCGCGGATCTCTTGTCGTTGCGGGTTGATCTGAACTCAAGCCTTCACGAGCTCGCGCCGGAAGAGAGGCGGCAAAAGATATTCGTTGCGCTGCTGCGCAGGCTCAAATCGTTGGCGAACAAAGCACCTTTATTCATTTTGATAGAAGACCTGCACTGGATCGATCCGACAACCCAGGAAATTGTCGACCTATTCATCTCGATGATCGAACGACTCCCGGTCATGATGGTGCTTACATTCCGTCCGGAGTTTCGGTCGCCTTGGATAGACCAGCCCAACGCCACTTCGATCACGCTCAACAGACTGAATTTGGAGGATTGCGCCGTTCTCGTCCGTGCATTGACGGCGCATGGGCAGCTGCCTGCCGGCATGGTGGAGGAGATCGTACAGCGCGCGGACGGCATTCCCCTCTTCGCTGAAGAGCTCAGCAAAGCGGTCATCGATTCAAGCAACGTTGCGTCGCTGCAAGGCGAGTCAGGTCAATTGCTCGTGCCGATGACACTGCACGCGTCACTCATGGCGCGTCTAGATCATCTCGGGTCGGACGCTCGCGAAACGGCACAGGCCGGCTCCGTCATCGGCAGGGAGTTCTCCTATTCCTTGCTACAGAGAATGATCCAAGACAGCAGCAATTCGCACATCCCAAATATAGAAACGTCCTTGAGCGCGCTGATCGGCTCCGGTTTGTTATTCGCGCGCGGCAGTCCACCCCATGCG
>JAFAVH010000212.1 GCA_019242655.1 Methylobacteriaceae bacterium | reverse complement strand
ATGCTCGTTTCGGAAGCCGAGCTTGAAATCTCCGACGACCACGACGGCATCATCGAACTGCCGGCGGATGCGCCGGTCGGCACGCCATATGCCGAATACGCCGGCTTCGACGACCCGATGATCGAGATCAATCTCACGCCGAACCGGCCGGATGCGACAGGCATTGTGGGCATCGCGAGGGATCTCGCTGCGGCCGAGCTTGGGCGCTTGAAGCAGACCGGCGTCAAGCCTGTCGAGGGCCGCTTTCCCTGTCCGGTCGACGTTAGTCTCGATTTCGCGCCCGGCGATCAGCACCTCTGTCCGGCTTTCGCGCTGCGTCTCGTGCGCGGCGTCAAAAACGGGCCCTCGCCCGAATGGATGCAGCGCCGGTTGCGTGCGATCGGGCTTCGCCCGATCAACGCACTCGTTGACATCACCAACTACATCACCTTCGATCGCGGCCGGCCGCTGCATGTCTTCGACGCGAAGAAGGTCGCCGGAAATCTCACCGTGCGCCGCGCCAAATCCGGCGAAGACGTGCTCGCTCTCGATGGCCGCACCTACGCGCTCGACGAGAGCATGGTCGTCATCGCCGACGGGAACGGCGTCGAATCGATTGCCGGCATTATGGGCGGCGAGCATTCCGGCTGCGATGAGAACACGACCGACGTGCTCATCGAATCCGCGCTTTGGGATCCGCTCAATATCGCGGAGACCGGGCGCAAGCTCGGCATCAACACCGATGCGCGCTACCGTTTCGAGCGCGGGGTCGATCCGGCCTTCTGCGTGCCGGGCGCCGAACTCGCAACGCATCTCGTGCTCGATCTTTGCGGCGGCGAGCCGTCGGGCCTGATTGTCGCGGGAAAGATCGACACGAAGCGCGAGGCGATTGTTTTTCCGTGGAGCGAAACCGCGCGGCTCACGGGTCTCGACGTCCCGACGCAGGAAGCCGCGCGCATCCTGGAGAAACTCGGCTTCGAGGTGATGCCGACGCCCGGCAATGCCGATCGCACCTACGTCACGCCGCCAACCTGGCGCTCCGACATCGAGAGCAAGGCCGATCTCGTCGAGGAGATCATCCGCATTGCCGGTGTCGATCGCGTCCCCTCCGTCGCGATGCCGCGCCCGAGCGAGATTGCGATGGCGGTGCTGACGCCGCTGCAGCGGCGCACGCAAACTGCGCGCCGTGCGCTTGCCGCCGAAGGCCTCATTGAGGCGGTGACATGGTCGTTCGTCTCGAAACCGGAGGCGGAGTTATTTGGCGGCGGCGGCCCGGACACTGCGCTCGTCAATCCGATCGCCTCCAATCTCTCCGACATGCGGCCATCGCTCCTGCCGGGATTGATCGCGGCGGCGAAACGCAACGCAGATCGCGGGCTCACCGATCTCGCGCTGTTCGAGGCCGGCCAGATTTTCAACGGCGCGTCGGAGCGCGATCAACGGATCGCGGCGGCGAGCCTGCGCACGGGCACGGCAAAGCGCGATGGCGGTGGCCGTCATTGGTCGGGTCGCGCGGACAATGTCGATGCCTTCGACGCCAAAAGCGACGCGCTGGCGCTCATCGATGCGCTCGGCATCGCGACCGGCGGCTTGCAGGTGGTCCCGGGCGGGCCGGCATGGTTCCATCCCGGTCGCTCCGGCACGCTGCAATTCGGGCCGAAAGGTGTGATCGGCCATTTCGGTGAGCTGCATCCGAGCGTACTGGAAGCGCTCGACGTCGAAGGCCCGCATGTCGCGATGGAAATCATCCTCGATGCGTTGCCTCCGGCAAAGCAACGCGCGACAAAAATCCGTCCCGCACTCGATCTCCCGGCGCTGATGCCGCTCGAACGCGATTTCGCTTTTATAGTCGATCGCGGCGTGCGCGCCGCCGACATGATCAAGGCCGCGCAAGCCGTCGATCGCGCGCTTGTCACCGACGTTTCGGTCTTCGATGTTTACGAGGGATCGGGCATGGCCGAGGGCAAGAAGTCGGTCGCGCTCGCGGTGACCGTGCAGCCGCGCGACAAGACTATGACCGATGCCGAGATCGAGGCTTTGTCGCAAAAGATCATCGGAAATGTCGTGCAGAAAACAAACGCGACCTTGAGGGGGTGAACATGTTTCGTATTGCCGGTCTATTTGCACTGCTTATGATTTCGACTTTGCCGGTTTCGGCGCAAAGCAAAATCGACGATTGTGAGAAAATCCAACAGGCGGATGCCTACAACAAATGTCTCGCGCAGTTCGGCCCGATGCGTGGCCAGCGCGCGGCGCGCCCGGCTGGGAAGCGCTACGGCAGTCATGCGTCGCGCCGCGGCGGTCACGGCCGCGTGCGCGCAAGTTTCAGGGTAAGACGCCACCGCTGACGGACGGGCGTTAAGCGTGTCCGGTCGAGCCGAATCCGCCGGCGCCGCGCTGCGACTTCGCGAGCGACGTTTGTTCCTCTAGTTCCACGCGCGTAACCGGGGCGATCACCAATTGCGCGATGCGCATGCCGCGCTCGATGACGAACGGTTCGCTTCCGAGATTGACGAGCAGCACTTTTACTTCGCCGCGGTAATCGGAATCGATGGTGCCCGGAGCGTTGAGCACGGTGACGCCCTGCTTCAGCGCGAGTCCCGAGCGCGGCCGCACCTGTCCTTCAAATCCGGCGGGAAGCTCGATGATAAGCCCGGTTGGCACGAGATCGCGTGCGCGCGGCTCCAGAACGAGCTGCGTATTGGGCGCGATCGCAGCGAGAAGATCGAGGCCGGCCGCACCGTCGGATTGATAAGATGGCAGCGGCAGACCTTCGCCATGCGCAAGCCGCAGGACACGCACGGCGATCGTCATGATCGCCGCAGCCGCTGCAGCGTCCGCTCGACATGCGCAATCGGGGTCTCCGGCAAGATGCCGTGGCCGAGATTGAAGATGAACGGTCTGTCGGCAAAATTCGCGAGAACGTCATCGATTGCGCGATCGAGCGCATCGCCGCCAGCGAGTAGAACCAGGGGATCGAGATTGCCCTGCACGGCGACGCGGCTCTGCACATGCTCGCGCACGAATTCCGGTTCCGCCGCCCAATCCAGCCCCACCGCGTTTACCTGCACCCGATCGAGATACTTCGTCAGCAACGCTCCGGCACCGCGCGGAAAACCGATGATCTTCGCACCGGGAATGTCGCGCCGGACGTTCTCGACAATCCTGGCGACCGGCTCGACGCACCAGCGTTGGAATTCGCGCGGCGGCAGCACGCCGGCCCAGGTATCGAATATCTGCACCGCCTCGGCGCCGGCCCTGATTTGCTCGACGAGATAAAGCGACGACACATCGACAAGGATATCGATCACCCGCGCGAACGCTTCCGGCTCGCGATAAGCAAACATCCGCGCCGGCGCTTGGTCCGGCGTGCCGCGTCCCGCGATCATGTAAGTCGCAACCGTCCAAGGCGCGCCGCAAAATCCGATGAGCGCAACATGTGCCGGCAAGTCGCGCTTGATCAGGCGAACCGCCTCGTAGACGGGCGCGAGCGCATCCCGGTCTGCTTCCGTCCGAAGCGCCTTCACACTTGCGGCATTGAGCGGCTCCAGCCGCGGGCCCTCGCCTGCCTCGAAGCTCACGCTCCGCCCCAGCGCATGCGGGACGACGAGAATGTCGGAAAACAAAATCGCCGCATCGAAACCGAAGCGGCGTATCGGTTGCAGGGTGACCTCGGCTGCGAAATCTGGCGTGAAACAAAGTTTCAGAAAGCTGCCGGCGTGCTCGCGCAACGCGCGATATTCGGGAAGGTAGCGTCCGGCTTGGCGCATGAACCAGACCGGCGGAATAGTCTGCCGCGTGCCGGAGAGGACCTCCAGGATCGGCTTTGTTTCAGTCATTGTCATTCCCGCGAAAGCGGGAATCCAGCCATCCCGTGCGGCTCTTCATTCCCGATCGCGCTTACGAAGTCGGGTGTTCCCGACTTCGACATAACGATGCTGACCTCGCAAACATGCGAGGTCAGACCGCGTCGGGAATGACATTCATGCACTCAGTCGTCGCGATAGACGCGTTCGCGCCGCTCGTGACGCTCCTGCGCTTCGATCGTCAACGTCGCGATCGGCCGCGCATCGAGCCGCTTCAAGGAAATCGGCTCGCCGGTTTCCTCGCAATAGACGTAAGTGCCGTCGTCAAGCCGGTTCAGCGCCTGCTCGATTTTAGAAATCAGCTTGCGCTGGCGATCGCGGGCTCGGAGCTCGATCGCGCGGTCGGTCTCCGACGATGCGCGGTCGGCCAAGTCCGGATGATTCTCGTTTTCGGTTTGCAGCGCGGCCAGCGTTTCGCGGCTTTCACGCAGGATCTCGTCTTTCCAAGTGTTGAGCTTACGCCGGAAATACTCGCGCTGGCGGTCGCTCATGAAGGTCTCGCCTTCTAACGGCGTGTAGCCGTTATCACCATTGGCAGCCATCCGTAACGAGCCCTCTCCTCGTCGAACGGGCGCCTTATAGCGATGTGCAAGGCGACATACAATCGCGCCTTGCAGAATCTTTGCTAGCTGTGGCGCGGCGGTCGCACAGCGCGCTGGCAGAGCTTCGAAATAGCCATATTTGTGCCGGCGCGGTAAGGTCCGCGACTAAATTGAGGCAGGTGTCCCGTGCCCGAGCACGATTTTCCGGCAGGCGAAGAGACGCATTTCGGCTATGCGCGCGTGCCGCTCGCCGAAAAGCAGGGGCTGGTTAACAGCGTCTTCGGCAATGTTGCGGCGCGTTATGATTTGATGAACGACCTCATGTCGGGCGGCATGCATCGCCTGTGGAAGCGCACCTTCGTCGGCATGACGCGGCCCGCGAAGCATCGCGCGTTTCGGCATCTCGATGTTGCCGGCGGCACCGGCGACATCGCGTTTCGCGTCGCCGCTTCCGGCGGTCCGCGCACCGAGGTGACGGTCGCGGATATCAGCGAGGAGATGCTGCGTGTCGGGCGCGAGCGGGCGGCGCACATGCCGGCCGGCGAACGCGTTAACTTCGTCACCGGTAATGCCGAGGATCTACCGTTCCCGGACAATCACTTCGATTGTTATACGATCGCCTTCGGCATCCGCAACGTGCCGCGAATCGACCGCGCACTCGCCGAGGCGCGCCGCGTCCTCAAGCACGGCGCGCGATTTTTGTGTCTTGAGTTTTCGGATGTCGACGTGCCGCTCCTCGATCGCATCTATGAAGCTTATTCCTTCACCGCCATTCCGGCGCTCGGCAAGGTCGTCACCGGCGACGGCGATGCCTACCGCTATCTCGTCGAATCCATTCGCCGCTTTCCGCACGCCGACCGGTTTCGCGACATGATCGCCGCCGCGGGGCTAGAGCGGGCAAACTACCAGCGGCTCTCGGGCGGCATCGTCGCCATCCATTCCGCCTGGAAGCTCTGAGCGGATGTTCTTCGCGCTCGGGCACTCGATCAGGCTCGCCCGGGCGGGCTTTCTCCTGGCGCGCGAAGGCGTTTTCGCCGATGTCGATCCGCAGGCGCTGCCGCCGCCGGCGCGCGTGCCGATCTTCCTAGCGCGGCTGGTCAACCGCCGCGGTAAGGGCGGCGGTGTCGAGCGCATCGCGGTCGCGGTCGCGCGGCTCGGCCCTTCCTATGTGAAGCTCGGGCAATTTCTCGCGACGCGGCCCGATGTCGTCGGGCCGCAGGTCGCGCGCTCGCTCGAGGCTTTGCAGGACCGCATGGAAGCGTTCCCGCGCGAGCGCGCGGTCGCGGCGATCGAAGCCGCGTTCGGCGTGCCGCTCGGACTTGTGTTCAGCGAATTCGGCGCGCCGGTCGCCGCCGCCTCGATCGCGCAGGTGCACCGCGCCCGCGCCGTTTATCCGGAAGGCGAGCGCGAAGTCGCCGTCAAAGTCCTGCGGCCGGGAATCGAACGGCGCTTCCGCCGCGATCTCTCCGACATGTATTTCGCCGCACGCTTTGCCGAGCGCCATTTCTCCGAGGCGCGCCGTTTGAAGGTCGTCGGCGTCGTCGACACGCTCGCGCGTTCGGTGCGCATGGAAATGGATTTCCGGCTCGAAGCGGCGGCGGCTTCAGAATTCGGCGAAACGACAGCCAAAGATTCCGACTTTCACGTACCGCGCGTCGATTGGGACCGCACCGCGCGCGAAGTGATGACGATCGAATGGATCGAGGGCATTCCGCTTTCCGATATTCCGCGCCTCGAGGCGGCGGGCTACGATCTGCCGGCGCTCGGCCGCGCCGTGTTGCAATCGTTTTTGCGTCACGCGGTGCGTGACGGCTTCTTCCACGCCGACATGCATCAGGGCAATCTTTTCGCCGATCGCGACGGCCGTCTCGTTGCGGTCGATTTCGGCATTATGGGCCGGCTCGGCATGAAGGAGCGGCGCTTTCTCGCCGAAATTCTCTACGGCTTCATTACGCGCGATTATCTGCGCGTCGCCGAAGTGCATTACGAGGCGGGCTACGTGCCGCCGACCTATCCGGTCGAGAATTTCGCGCAGGCGTTGCGCGCGATCGGCGAGCCGATTCATTCGCGCACCGCCGATCAGATCTCGATGGCGAAACTGCTGACACTGCTGTTCGAGATCACCGCGCTCTTCGACATGCATACGCGCACCGAGCTCGTCATGCTGCAAAAGACGATGGTGGTCGTCGAGGGTGTCGCGCGCTCGCTCGATCCGCGACTCGATATCTGGTCCGCGTCAGAGCCGGTCGTGCGCGAATGGCTCGAGCAGAATGTCGGGCCCGGCGGATTCATCAAAGACGCCGGGCGCGGTTTGAGCGTGCTGCGGCGCGTCACCGCCAACTTGCCGGACACTTTGGAGCGCGCCGAGCGCGTGCTGCAAAAGCTCGACGACATGGTCGAGCACGGCTTCCCCTTGTCGCTACGCTCGATCGAGGCGATCGGCGCGGCGGAAGCGCGCCGCGCGTTTTGGGGCCACATCGCCTGGTGGATTATCGCAGCCGTGCTGGTCTGGTGGGTGGCGTTTAGGTGAGCGGCAACTGCTCACTCTAAAATTCGATATTGGCGATCAGGCTGTGCGGCAATCCGTAGGGCGGCGGCGGATACGGAGCGCCTGATTTCACCGCCGAGGCCGCTGCATTGTCGATCGCCGGCTCGCCGCTCGACTTCGATGTCGCTTGATAGACGATGCGGCCGGAATCATCGAGCACGAACGAGATCGTCACAAATCGTTTTTTAGGTGTCGCGACGAAGCCGCGCGGATTTTGTTTCTTGCTCATGATCTTTGCGAACACGTTGGCAAGATAACGGTTGTCTTCTAAGCCCCCCGTTATCGGTGCGGCCTTGGTCGTGCGGCCAAAGCTGAAATCGGCGAGCGTCGTGTTGGAGAGCTGCTGCAGCGTATTCGCGAGCGCTTTTCGCTCGGCGCGCATATCCTTGTCGTCGGGCTTGCCCGCATTTTCTGGTCCGGCCTTGCCGACCGCTTCTGCGTCGGCTGCATCGGATGAAGGCGTAAGCGCATCCTTCATCGTCGCTGCGGCGGAAGCGGGCGCAACATTTGACGCGCTTGCCGGCGAACGCTCGCCGTCTTGTGGTTTTGGCGTTGCGCGCGGCGCCGCGGTCTTTTCCTCGATCCCCTTCGTGTCGAGCGTCTCGGCCTGTTTGCGCGGCGCGCTCATAGCCGGTTTTTCGAAATCCTCTTTCACTTGCCGCGGCGGCTCTTTCGGCCGCGGCTGTAGGGGCGGTGGCTGCTTCGGCTCTTCTTTCGGCAACTCGAGAACGACCTCGACCGGAATCTCGTCCTGCGCGATTTGTGCGGACTCTCCCGAGAATTTGTCCTCATAGAGGAGGGTGGCGATGATCCCGGCATGGGCGAGGAAGAAGAGCGTGACGAGCGCCGCGAAGCCCAGCCGCGAGGCGGCAGAACGCACCGCCCGCGGCGGCAGGTAGCGCTGCCAGTCCACCGGAAGGAGGACTGCGGGCGCGAGGCTTGGCTGGGTTGCCTCCATCGCCGACCCTTGGCAACGGAAAATGGCGATTTGCCGCCCCGCCGCCGGTATCGAGGACCGTGGTGGTGCCCGGCGAAAAAGAAGCGGCGCGCCAGGCTCGCTAAAACTTGATCGTCGCCAATAAAGCATGCGGCGCGCCCGGCGGCGGCGGCGGATAAGGCGCGGCCGATTTCACGGCCGCCATTGCTTCCGCGTCGAGGTCCGCTTCGCCGCTCGAGTGCGCCAGCGCGTGATAGACGAGGCCGCCGGCGCTATCGATGATGAAGGAGACCTTCGCCACGCCCGTCGCATGACGCGCCGCGGCGCTCTTCGGATAGCGCTTCTTCGAGAGGATTTTGGCGAACACATTCGACATGAAGCGATTGTCTTCGTCGCCGCCGTTCAACGCGGCGGGCATCGTCATCGCCATGAAGCTAACGCTCGGGAAGGCGGCCTTCGCGGGAAGCTGTGTCGCGGTTTGGGTCTCTGCGGTCTGCTCGGCTTTTGCGCGCGCCGGCGCCTGACCCGGTGTTGCGTCGGGCAGCGGACTGGCGGCTTCGAGCGGCTCGGCTTTTTCGTCGGCGATCTTCTCGTCCGCCGTCCCCCGAAGCGGCGATGAGGTCACCTGCGGCGCCGGGGCGGCGTCATTGGCCGCGACGGGCGCGCCGTCCTGAGCTTTCGACTGCGCTTGCGGCGCTTCGGTCTTGTCCTGCGCGCCGGCCTGGTTCGCGGCGGTCTCGGTCGCCGCCCGTGGCGCGCTGTACGCGGGCTTCTCGTAATTCTCTTCCGGCTTCTGTTCGGGTTGCGGCGGCGGCTTTGGCGGGTCGGGCGGCACCTCGGCCACCACCTCGACCGGGATTTCCTGCTGCGGCTCTACGTCGAACCTGTCCCAGCCGTCGCGATAGAGAATGAAGGCAATCAGCGCGGCGTGAACGAGGAGGATGGCGCCCAGCGAGACGCCGACCTCGCGCTGCCGGGCGCTCTGGACCATCGCGCGCGGCAACAGGCGCAGCCGCTCGTCCGCAACGAGGGGCGCCGCGGGCCGGACTGCGCGCATCGCCTTCATGGCCGACATTTACACCGGAAAACCGGCCACAGTCCCGCTTATTGTTCAGCTAGGATGAACTTGCGGACCGCCTTGGCGAAGCCCTCCGCCTCGTTGGTGTCGGTCACCGCATCGGCTTCAGCCTGCACCTCTTTGCTGGCATTCCCCATCGCGATCGACAGGCCGCCCGCCTTGAACATCAAGACGTCGTTCGGCATGTCGCCGATCGTGGCGATCTCCTTCGCATCGACCTTCATCGTGCGGGCCAGCATGCGCACGACGCCGCCTTTGTTTGCCTCCGGATTGGTGACGTCGAGATAATAGGGTTGCGAGCGCGCGGCGCTGGCGCGGCTGCCGAGCGCCGTCTGCGTGGCTTTTTCGGTCTTGGCGACGAGGTCGTGATCGTCCGAGACCCCGACGATCTTTGCGGCATGAGCCAGATGCGCGTCGGCGAATTCAGGCACGACCTTCGCCTCGAACTTCACGGTCCACGCCTCGCGCGCCACATGCGGCGCTTCCTTGTCGCGGATCAGCCACTCGTCCTCGGTATAGACCCAGGCATCGAGGCCACTCTTGAGGATGAGGTCGAGCGCCTCGCGCGCCATCCCGGGATCGAGCAGATGGCTCTCGATGACCGTGAGATCGGGGTTGACGAAAACCCCGCCGTTGAAGCCGGCGATGGCGCCCGTCAGTGCCAGCGGCTCGATCAGCATCGCCATGCCGCGCGGCGGCCGCCCGCTGGTCAGCGCCAGGGCAATACCGGCGGCACGGAGCTCGCCCGCGGCCGCAAGCGCCTCCGGCGTCAGCACCTTCTCTTTCGTCACCAGCGTCCCGTCGACGTCGGCGAGGAGCACGCGGGGCTTCGGTTTGTTCGGCATGATTCCTCTCGGCAGTGGACAGTGGCGCGACTTGATCCCAAGTTCAGGGCCAACGCATGACCCCGCTTTCCGGCAAACGCATCCTTCTCGTCATCGGCGGCGGCATCGCCGCCTACAAGACGCTCGACCTGATCCGCCGCCTGCGCGAGCGCGGCGCGCGCGTGCGCGCCGCCATGACCGGAGCGGCGGCCGAGTTCGTGACGCCGCTCTCCGTCGCGAGTCTCACCGGAGACAGGGTCTACGACAATCTGTTCTCGCTTACTGACGAAGCCGAGATGGGCCATATCGAGCTGTCGCGTGACGCCGACCTTGTCGTCGTGGCGCCCGCGACCGCCGACCTCCTCGCCAAGCTCGCCCATGGACATGCCAACGATCTCGCCTCGACGCTCTTGCTTGCCACCGACAAGAAGGTGCTCGCCGCGCCGGCAATGAACTTGCGCATGTGGCTCAATCCGGCGACGCAGCGCAACGTCGCGACCTTGCGGGCTGACGGCGTGCTGATCGTCGGGCCCAACGACGGCGACATGGCCTGTGGCGAATATGGGCCGGGCCGCATGGCCGAGCCGATGGAAATCGTCGCCGCGATCACGTCCGCGCTTGAACGCGACACGACGATCGCGCTGCCGCCAGGCATTGGTGCGCGTCCGGCCGGAGCGAACGGCGCGCTCGCCGGCAAGCGCGTCGTCGTCACGTCAGGCCCGACCTATGAGCCGATCGATCCCGTGCGCTACATCGCTAACCGCTCCTCGGGAAAGCAGGGACACGCGATTGCGCGTGCTGCGGCGGCGGCCGGCGCCGATGTTGCGCTGATCAGCGGCCCGGTGAATTTGCCCGATCCGTCCGGTGTGCGAACGCAGCATGTCGAGACCGCGCAGGACATGCTGAGCGCAGTCAATGCGGCGCTGCCCGCCGACATCTTTGTCGCGACCGCGGCGGTCGCGGATTGGCGCATGGCGGAAGCGGGCGCCGCAAAGATAAAGAAAGGCAATGGCGGTGCGCCGACGCTGCATCTTGTCGAAAATCCAGATATCCTAGCGACGATCGCGCGGCGCAATGACAACCGGCCGAAACTCGTCATCGGTTTCGCCGCCGAAACGAACGACGTTCTTGAACATGCGAAGAAGAAGCTCGCTACAAAAGGTTGCGACATGATTGTCGCCAATGACGTGTCGCCGTCGACCGGCATTATGGGCGGTGACACGAATACGATCCACATTGTCACGCGCGGCGGCATCGATTCGTGGCCGACGCTCGACAAGGACGAAGTTGCGCGGCGGCTCGTGGCGCGCCTGGCAGAAGAACTCGCCGCCGGATGACATCGCATGATGAGCTGATCGACGCCCGCGCGACGGAGCTCGTCGCGCGCCTGCGCAAGCAAGAGATCACGCCGCTCGATCTCCTCGACGCGCTCGAGGCGCGGATTGCGGCGATCGACAAGAAGATCAACGCGCTGCCGACGCTCTGCTTCGCGCGCGCCCGCGACCACGCGCGCCGCCTCATGCAAAAGCCGGCGGCGGAGCGCGGCGCGCTCGCCGGCATGCCGGTGGCGATCAAGGATCTGACCTACGTCGCCGGTGTGCGCTCAACGTCGGGTTCGCGCATTTTCGCCGATTTCGTTCCGGATCAGACGGACGTCACCGCCGAACGCCTCGAAGCCGAAGGCGGCATCATCTATGCGAAATCCAACGTGCCGGAATTCGGCGCCGGCGCCAACACGTTCAACGACGTGTTCGGTCCGACGTTGAATCCTTGGAATACAGCGATGTCGGCTGCGGGTTCATCCGGCGGCGCGGCGGCGGCGCTCGCGTCCGGCATGGCATGGCTCGCGCACGGCTCCGATGTCGGCGGTTCCCTCCGCAATCCGGCGAGCTTCTGCGGCGTCGTCGGCATGCGCCCGACGGTCGGCCGTGTCGCAGCGCCGCGCCGCTACACCGTCGATCCGACGCTCAGCGTCGAAGGTCCGATGGCACGCAATATCGGAGACATGGCGCTCATGTTCGACGCGATGCTCGGCGAGGACAGCCGCGACATGCTGTCGAAGCCGCGTCCGGCGCAATCTTTTCTGAACGCGGCGCGTTCAGGTTGGAAGCCGAAGCGCGTTGCCTATTCGCGCGATCTCGGCATTACGCCTGTCGACGGCGAAGTCGCCGAGATCACCCGCGCCGCAGCGATGCGTTTAGCTGAGGCTGGTGTGATCGTCGAAGAAGCGCATCCGGATTTTTCCGAAGCGCATGAATGTTTCCACGTGCTGCGGGCGCGCGACTTCGCGCTGAAACTCGCGCATCACCTCGACGCGCATCCCGACAAGCTGAATCCGGACGTCATCTGGAACATCGAGGCCGGGCTGAAGCTCACGATGCGCGACATCGTCCGTGCCGAGCATCAGCGCGCCAAGCTGGCGCGGCGGCTCGATTCCTTCCTGCGCGATTACGATCTTCTGCTCTGTCCGGCGACGATCGTGCCACCGTTTCCAATCGAGCAGCGTTATGTCGCCGAATGCGACGGCCATCGCTTTGCGAATTATTTCGAGTGGCTGGCGATCGTCTACGCGATCACGCTTGCCGGTGCGTGCGCGTTGTCGCTGCCCTGCGGCTTTACGCGCGACAACCTGCCGGTCGGATTGCAGATCGTGGCGCCGGCGCATGGCGAGGCGAAGCTGCTCGCCGCCGCTATGACGCTTGAGCACATTTTAGGCCTCGACTTGCGGCCGATCGAGCCGCGGGTGTCGTAGCTGCATCCGCCTTGCCAAGCAGGGGGCGAGCCGGTATGGAGCGCGCGGGCCGGTATTCTTACCGGCTTTTCGGTTTTTGAGGGCATGCGCCTCAACCCGATCCGCGCCCGTAGCTCAGCTGGATAGAGCACCAGACTACGAATCTGGGGGTCAGAGGTTCGAATCCTTTCGGGCGCGCCAGGAAATCAATGGTTTAGGCAATCTTTGCTGCTGACTGCTTCCCCAGTGATTTTATGGGGAAGCGCATGGGAAGCGCGCGCATTTGCAGGCGTCGACACCGATGATCGGCAAAACTTGACGAGACAAGTAGTCTCGTCGCGTCCGAATTAGATAAGGGAGGTTCGGAGTGCAGCTTCGTATTGGGCAGGTGACTTTCGAGGACCGTCTGGAAGAGTACGAGATTGTCGCCGAAAATAATATTCAGGCCCGTGAAATTCTTATTACGTATCTCGGTCCCAGTTCAGGCTTTAAAAGCATCAGAGTTCGCGACACGCCGCAGACAGGTGATGGCCCGGCGCGGGCCGTATTGCGCTCGATAATCCGCATCGACAGGCAGGACTTTGTCTTCACGACTACCGGTAAAAGCCCGATCTCTGGCTTCTCCCGTGCACGTCGACTGCTCGACGCCAAGATCACTGAGGCGCGTGATGGCGCGCTATTGTCGCCCTGGCGACTGCACGACTTTCGACGTAGTGGCGTGACGAGGCTGGCTGGCATGG
>JAFAVH010000205.1 GCA_019242655.1 Methylobacteriaceae bacterium | reverse complement strand
GGCAACGGCCAGAAGCGCGGCATCGACACCCAGATCTACGACACCTTCGAGATCGAGCGGATCGCCCGGGTCGCGTTCGACCTCGCGCGGACCCGTCGCGGCAAGGTCACCTCGATGGAGAAGCGAAATGTCATGAAGTCGGGCGTGCTGTGGCACGAGGTGGTCGAGGAGGTGCACAGGCGCGAGTACCCGCAGATGACACTCGAACACATGCTGGCCGATGCCGGCGGCATGCAGCTCGTGCGCGCGCCAAAGCAGTTCGACGTCATCGTCACCGACAACCTCTTCGGCGACATGCTCTCCGACGTTGCCGCGATGCTGACCGGCTCGCTCGGCATGCTGCCCTCCGCGTCGCTCGGCGAAACCGATGCGAAGAGCGACAAACGCAAAGCTTTATACGAGCCGGTGCATGGCTCGGCACCGGACATTGCCGGGCGCAGCCTTGCCAACCCGATCGCGATGATCGGCTCCTTTGCCATGGCGCTCCGTTATTCCTTCGGACTTAGCGAAGCGGCGGACAAGATCGAGCGCGCCATCGCTGACGTGCTCGCGCAAGGATTACGAACGCCGGATATCAAAGGCGACGCGACGCAAACGGTGTCCACGACGGCAATGGGTGACGCAATCGCAAGCGCGTTGGAAAAGACAAGCTGAACTTGAAGTCAGCTGAGCCGCGCTTCTTTTGATTAACCATCATGCAATGTGCGAACCGTCACTGCGGCAGCAGCGACATGCGCGTTATCCATAAAACAGCAAATTGCATCGATTCCGGCCATTGAGGCGAAGGTATCCGTAACGGATCGGAAACGGATCGAGCCGTAAAAGCTTAGTTACGACAGCTCGCGTGTTTTGAGCTGATCGGGAGGTTCAAATGCGAGTCATCGGCAGAAACTCTCCCAAGACGGCGCTCACCGCCATCGGCGGCGATCTCCGCGCTTCTTATCCTCCGGAAACGTCAGCTTCGGAAGAAATCACGCGCTTGCTGCAGCGCCTTTGCGCCATCCCGTTAGCAGGCGCGTTGAGCGAGAGCCGCCTCGAAGCAACCCGTCCGCAGGCTTTCATCGCGATCCGCTGACCGCTCGGCTCCGCGCCTTCGTTTTCGACTTGCTACCTTCCTCCGAGAGGAAAGCGTCGAAATACGCGATGGTCTTCGCGAGCCCCTGACGAAGCTCAATCTTCGGCTCCCAGCCGAGAATCTTTTTTGCCAAACCAATGTCCGGCCGGCGCTGCTTCGGATCGTCTTGCGGCAGCGGCTTTGAAACGAGCTTCGACGTCGTTCCGGTAAGCTCGATCACCATTTCCGCCAGCTCCCGGATCGAGCACTCGCCGGGATTGCCGATGTTCACCGGCCCAGTAATCTCCGGCGCGGTGCTCATCATCCGCAGCATTGCCTCGACGAGGTCGTCGACATAGCAGAAGGCGCGCGTTTGCGAGCCGTCGCCGTAGATGGTGATGTCTTTGCCTTTCAGCGCCTGCACGATGAAATTCGAGACGACGCGCCCGTCATTCGGGTGCATGCGTGGCCCATACGTGTTGAAGATACGCATCACCTTTATTTCCAGGCGATGCTGGCGGTGGTAGTCGAAGAACAAAGTCTCGGCGCAGCGCTTGCCCTCGTCGTAACAGGCCCGGTAGCCGATCGGATTGACACGGCCCCAGTAGGTTTCCTGCTGCGGATGGATTTCAGGGTCGCCGTAGACCTCAGATGTCGACGCCTGCAGAACGCGTGCCTTCACGCGCTTCGCTAAGCCGAGCACATTGATCGCGCCGTGCACGCTCGTCTTCGTCGTCTGAACCGGGTCGAATTGGTAATGGATCGGGGAAGCAGGGCAAGCAAGATTGTAGATTTCGTCAACCTCGACATAGAGCGGAAACGTCACGTCATGGCGAAGGAACTCGAAACTCGGCTCGCCCATCATGTGCGCGATGTTGCGTCGCGTCCCGGTGAAAAAATTATCGACGCAAAGAACATCATGTCCTTGCGCAAGCAGCCGCTCGCATAAGTGCGAACCGAGAAACCCCGCGCCACCGGTGACCAATATCTTCTTCGCGTGGCCGTCACTTAGTTTACTAGCCAATCGCTTTCTCCGGGAAGCCGGGCCCACGCTTCACTTGGGAGCCGAGCGTCCGTTCGGCCGCCCGATACTAACATAAGTGAAACCACGCCGGCTAATTTCAGCGGGATCGTAGATGTTGCGAAGATCAATCATGACGAGGCCGGCCATCGCCTTCTTTATCTCATCGAGATCGAGCGCGCGGAAAGCGTCCCATTCGGTGACGATGACCAGGGCGTCGGCACCCTTTGCGCAGGCGTAAGGATCCTCGGCGTAGTCGATGCCCTCGAGCATTTCGCGCGCGTTCGGCATGCCCTCGGGATCATAAGCGCAAATCTTTGCACCGAAATCGCGAAGCCCGGTGATAAGCGCGAGCGATGGCGCCTCGCGCATATCGTCGGTATTCGGCTTGAAGGTGAGACCGAGAACCGCGACGCGCTTGCCTCTGATCTCTCCGCCGCAGGCTTGTATGACCTTGCGCGCCATGGCGCGCTTTCGTTGATCGTTCACCGCGGCGGTGGTCTCGACGAGCCGCAACGGCGTCGCGTGATCCTGCGCCGTCTTGATCAAGGCCAGCGTGTCCTTCGGGAAGCACGAGCCGCCATAGCCTGGACCGGCATGCAGGAACTTGCCGCCGATGCGATTGTCGAGGCCGATGCCGCGCGCGACTTGCTGGACGTCGGCGCCGACCTGCTCGCAGAGATCGGCGATCTCGTTGATGAACGTGATCTTCGTCGCAAGGAACGCGTTCGCCGCGTATTTGGTGAGCTCCGCCGTGCGGCGGCTCGTCTGCAGAATCGGCGCCTGGTTCAAATAAAGCGGCCGATAGAGTTCGCGCATCACCTGCGCGGCGCGCTCGTCCTCGGTGCCGATAACGATGCGGTCAGGCCGCTTGAAATCGGCGATCGCCGCACCTTCACGCAGGAATTCCGGGTTGGAGACGACGGCAAACTCGGCGTTCGGTCGGGTTTCGCGGATGATGCGCTCGACCTCGTCGCCGGTTCCGACCGGTACGGTCGATTTGGTGATGATGATTGTGTAGCCCGCAAGCGCGCCGGCAATATCGCGCGCCGCCTGGTAGACGTAAGAAAGATCGGCGTAACCGTCGCCGCGCCGTGACGGCGTCCCGACCGCAATGAACACCGCTTCGGCCGCGCCCACCGCCGCCTTGAGATCGCTGGTGAAGGTGAGGCGCTTGGCCCGCATGTTCTTTTCGACGAGATCGTCGAGGCCCGGCTCGTAGATAGGCATCTGCCCGGCTTCGAGCGCCGCGATCTTGGCGTTATCCGTGTCGACGCAGCAGACGACGTGGCCGAAATCGGCAAAGCAGGCGCCGGAGACCAAGCCGACATAACCCGCGCCAATCATCACAACACGCATTCAAAAAACCTGTGGGAGCCTGCCTTCAGCGGGGCCGCCTGATCGCATGCCCCCGCCGGGAGGCGCAAGCAAGCGGGATGGCGGCCTACTGGCTCGACCAGAGAATCCGCGAGACGAAGTCGACATCCTCCAGCGCCAGGATGCGATCCTTGTGGCGCGGATTGAGCGACCGTAACTCGACGAGCTTGGCGGTCTTGCGGCGCAATTCCTTCGCCATCACCTCGCCGTCGGTCGTCTTCACCACGACGCGGTCACCGCGCCTGACCGGAGCGCCCGGCGACACGATGATGATGTCGCCGTCGCGGTAGAGCGGCAGCATGGAATCGCCTGAGATTTCCAGGGCATAGCTATGCTCGTCGGTGACCGCCGGGAAATCGATCTCGTCCCAGCCGCCGCCGACGGGAAAGCCGCCGTCGTCGAAGTAATCGCCCTTGCCGGCCTGAGCAAAGCCGATGAGCGGCAGCGGCCGGCGCACGGGTGAGGCGACGAGAGCGACGAACTCGTCGAGGCTGGCGCCCGTGGCGTCGAGCACTTTTGCGATCGATTCCGTCGAGGGCCAGCGCGGCCGCCCATCGGCGGACTGCCGCTTCGAAACGTTGAACGTCGTCGGGTCGAGTCCCGCTTTGCGGGCAAGGCCAGAGGGCGAAAGGTCATAGTGGGCCGCGAGCGTGTCGATCGCGGTCCAAATCTGCGCATGCGTGAGCATCGGGCGACTCAAGGCGGAATACGGGGAATATTCCTACATCAGGAATATCAGCTTGCGGATTTTTGGCAAGCGAAAACTTGAGCGCCACCGCTTGCGCCCATGGCGCGATTTTCCGAAGGTCCCGGGCAGGCAGGTCGCCTCCTTAAAACCAAAGAAATTTGTGGTGAGGATCGCGCCGCGATTGCGCATTATTTCGCTTGCTTCGCTGAGGCTTATGATGTCGACCGACAAGCCCATCCTGCACCACTTCGATCAATCGCCTTTCGCTGAAAAGATACGGCTCGTCTTCGGCTTCAAACAGCTCACGTGGAACTCGGTGCGCGTCTCGCGCATCCTACCGCGCCCCGACCTCATGCCGCTGACCGGCGGCTATCGCCGAACGCCGGTCATGCAGATCGGTGCCGACATCTATTGCGACACGCAGATCATGATCCGCGAGCTCGAGGCGCGCTTTCCTGCGCCGACGCTGCTTCCTCACGGCAATTCCGGCCTGCCTTACGCGCTCGCCATGTGGAGCGATCGCGTATTCTTCCAGAACACAGTCAATCTCGTCTTCGGCACGAATGCCGATAAAATTCCGCAGGAATTCATCGAGGATCGCTCGCAATTGCGCGGCGCGAGATTCGATACCGCCGCGATGAAGGCCGCAATCCCGCAGATGCAGGATCAGTTTCGCGCCCATGTCGATTGGATCGAGGCGCAATTGGGTGACGGGCGCGCGTGGCTCCTCGGCGAGCGCAGCCTTGCCGATATAGGTGCGTATATGAACATCTGGTATATGCGCACCAATCTGACCGACGCGGACAAGATGCTGGCGCCCTTTCCGCGCACCTTGGCGTGGGAAAGTCGCGTGCGCGCCATCGGCCATGGCACGCGCACGGAAATTTCGTCAGCCGACGCGATCGACATCGCGGCGAAGGCGAGGCCGCAAACCCCGACGCAAGCTGATCCCGCTGACGCAAACGGCCGTAAGCCAGGCGATCGTGTCAGCGTCGCGCCGGACGATTACGGCAAGATCGAAGTTTCAGGCGAGATCGTCTCGTCGTCGGCGCAGCACATCGCGATCCGGCGCCACGACGAGCGCGCCGGCGAGTTAGTAGTGCATTTCCCGCGTGCTGGTTTCGTAGTGAAGCCAAGCTGAGCGTCCACTTTTGAATTGACCTAAACAATTGCAAGCATAAGCTCGCGCGCAAAGCGGCCCCGGAAGCTTGAGCTGTGGCGACTCGCCTTACGTCGTCTGCGGAGCTTCTCGATCAGCGAAAGACCGCTCGCCCAATCCAGTGAGGAGCGCCACCATGATCAAGCTGACCGTCAATGGGGAAAATCATCAATGGGACGGCGATCCCTCGCTGCCGCTGCTCTGGTATCTGCGTGACGAATCCGGTCTCACCGGCACCAAATATGGCTGCGGGCAAGCGCTTTGCGGCGCCTGCACGGTGCATGTCGGCGGACAGGCGGTGCGTTCCTGCATCACCGCGATGGAGGATGTCGCCGACCAAAAGGTCGTGACGATCGAAGGCTTGCATCCGAGCGGCGAACATCCCGTGCAGAAAGCCTGGCGCGAATTACAAGTGCCGCAATGCGGCTACTGTCAGACCGGGCAGATCATGCAGGCGGCGGCGCTGCTTTCAGACAACCCGAAGCCGACCGATCATCAGATCCGGGAACAGATGGCCGGCAACATCTGTCGCTGCGGTTGCTACAATCGCATTGAAGCGGCGATCCGCCTCGCATCGACGGGAGTGTAAGCCATGCTGCACGCTTTCCCACACGCGGCGTCATCTCCCGCAATCGAAAACGTCAGCCGCCGTCACATCCTGAAAGGCGCCGCCGCGGCCGGCAGCCTCGTTCTCGCCGCGCCGCTCGCACATGCCGCGACCGCGCCGACTTACAAAACCGGCGCGGGAGACATGCCGCACGGCGTTGTCATCGATCCCAATCTTTTCGTGTCGATCGCACCGGATGGAACAGTGACGATCGTTGCGCATCGCTCGGAAATGGGCACCGGCGTGCGCACCAGCCTGCCGATGGCGCTCGCCGACGAGCTCGACGCCGACTGGGCGCGCGTGAAAGTGGTGCAAGCAGAAGGCAATGAGCCGAAATACGGCAATCAGGATACCGACGGCTCGCGCTCGACGCGCCACTATCTCGTGCCGATGCGACAGATGGGCGCCGCGGCGCGCACCATGCTCGAGCAAGCCGCCGCGCAGAGCTGGAACGTCAAGCCCGAAGAGGTGAAGGCGAGCAATCACGAGATCGTGCATGCCGCGAGCGGACGCCGCATCGGCTACGGCGCGCTTGCCGCCGCCGCGGCGAAACTGCCGGTCCCGAAAATCGAGACATTGCGGCTCAAGGACGAATCCGAATTCCGCTACATCGGCAAGGGCGTGCCAATCGTCGATTTGCACGACATCACGACGGGCAAGGCTCGCTATGGCGCGGACGTCCGCCTAACGGACATGAAATACGCCGTGCTGGTGCGCCCGCCGGTCGTCGGCGGCAAGCTTGTCTCTTTCGATTCAAAAGATGCACTTGCGGTTCCCGGTGTGGAGCAAGTGGTCGAAGCGCAGGGCTGGCCGTGGGCGTCGAAATTCCAGCCGCTTGGCGGCGTCGCCGTCATCGCGCGCAATACCGGCGCGGCGATCAAGGGCCGCGACGCGCTGAAAGTCGTTTGGGACGACGGCGCCAACGCCAAGTACGATTCTGACGCGTATCGCGCCGAGCTGGAAGACTCGGTGCGCAAGCCCGCGCCTGTCGTGCGCGACGAAGGCGATGCCGACGCCGCACTGAAGGCCGCCGACAAGGTGATAACAGGCGAATATTACCTGCCGCATCTTGCGCATGTCAGCATGGAGCCGCCCGCGGCGACCGCCAACGTCACCGATACGGCAGCGGAAATCTGGGCGCCGGTGCAAAGTCCCGGTGGGACACGCGACGACGTTGCCAAAACGCTTGGGCTCCCGCCTGAGGCAGTGAAGATCAACGTCACGCTGCTTGGCGGCGGATTCGGCCGCAAATCCAAATGCGATTACGCGATCGAGGCCGCGCTTCTGTCGCGCAAGCTGAAAGCGCCAGTGCGCGTGCAATGGACGCGCGAGGACGACATCCATCACGACTTTTATCACACCGTCTCCGCCGAGCGGATCGAGGCCGGGATCGAGAAAAGCGGGAAGGTGACCGCGTGGCGCCATCGCAGCGCCGCGCCGACATTCATGTCGACTTTCGAGCCGGGTGCGAAGACCGAGTCGAAGCTCGAACTCGCCATGGGCTTCGTCGACGTGCCCTTTGCGATTCCGAACATACGCTGCGAAAATCCGGATGCAGCGGCGCATACGCGCATCGGCTGGTTCCGGGCGGTCTCCAACATCCCGCATGCGTTTGCGGTGCAGTCGATGGTGGCGGAGATCGCACACGCACTCGGCCGCGATCCCAAGGACATGCTTCTGGAAATGATCGGTCCGCCGCGAATCGTCGACATCGCGAAATCCGTGAAAGATTACTGGAATAACGGCGAGCCGCTCGATGCTTATCCGATCGATGCCGGGCGGTTGCGGCGCGTCGCCGAGCATGTTGCCGACAAGGCCGAATGGGGACGCAAGCTGCCGGCAAGGCATGGCCTCGGCATCGCCGTGCATCGCAGCTTCGTCAGCTACATCGCGACAGTCGTGGAAGTGGCGGTCGACGAAAAGGGCGGCATATCCGTTCCGCGCGTCGACACCGCAATTGATTGCGGCACCTACATCAATCCCGAGCGCATCCGCTCGCAGATGGAAGGCGCGGCGATCATGGGGCTCAGTCTCGTCAAATCGGGCGAGATCACCTTCAAGAACGGGCGCGTGCAGCAAAGTAATTTCGACGACTACCCCGTCGCACGTATCGACGAATCGCCGAGCGTCACCAACGTGCACATCATGCCGGGCGAGAACCGCCCGCCGAGCGGCGTCGGCGAACCGGGCGTGCCGCCGTTCGCGCCGGCTCTGTGCAACGCGATCTTCGCGGCGACGGGCAAGCGCATACGCCGCCTGCCGATCGGCAATCAGCTGGCATGAGGAGCGAGATCATGCGTGTAGCAGTGAAAGCGGGTCTCGTTGTCGGCGCCGCGCTCCTGTCATTGCCGGCAGGGACGGCGCTGGCCTGTTCTTACCAACGCAGCGCCGATGCGTCGGCGCTGCAGCTCGCGCAGGCAAGCGATGCCGCGCGGCCGGCGCGCGGTCCGCAATCGGAAAGCTCGGTGTCGACAAACGCGCCGCCAGCTTCGACGACGCAGCCGACCGCCGCGACCAACCAGCCGCCGGCGGTGAAGCAAATGAACGAAGAGGAAAAGCAGAAAGTCGAGAAGGAGGGGAAGTAAAGCGAGCCGATCCGTGTCGGAGCGCCTTAATGTTCATTTCCCCAGCTGCGCGACCACATTGAGCCACATCGTTAGCAGTTCTGCATAGGACGCGTCCTCCGATGGTTTCTGACGAACGGCCGTGTGCACCATGACGAGCTTCGAGGCCGGATCAACGAGGATCATCTGACCGCGAATTCCAATGAGTGCGAATCGGCGCTGCGGGCCGGGCAGAAGTCATAGGCAAGCAACCGGCCTAGTCGTGCATAATCCCGCAAGACCGCATTGAAGCAGCAGAAGGTGACTTCCTGCCCGGTGCTGTCGATCGCCCATGATGCATCGGCCTCGGTGCCGATCGCTTGCCAAATGCGCTGACTTAGGTAGTTGGCAACGGGCTCACCCGTTGCAGCTCGCAAGACAAGCCCCAAGACTTCCGTCTCGGAACTGGCGTAATGCCATTTGCTCCCAGGCGGCGTGACACGTGTGTTGAATTGCGCAACGCTGGCGACGGGATCCTTACCCGGTTCGGCGAGCAGATCGCGCCCGAGCTGAGCGACATCGTCCTTGCCATCGTAGGCTTCGCTGAACGCGACGCCGGATGCCATATGCAAGAGATTGCGAAGCGAGGTCCTTCCGTATTCCGAGTTGCCGAGACCGTAAGTGGAGACGATGTCCTCGATCGACTTGATCTTACCTTCCGCAACAGCGATGCCGATCAGCATAGCGGTGATTGTCTTCGCCATAGACTGGGAGAGAAAGCGGTCGTGATCGCTGCGCCCATATTGATAATTCTCATAGAGGATCGTGTCGTCTTTCGCGATCAAAAGCCCGGTCGTTGGATTGCGGCTGAGATAATCGGCAATCGTGAACCGCTTCGATTCGAAGGTGTAGGAAATTGCCGGCTCAGGCCCACGCTTGAAGAGCCATGGCGTCGCGGCACGTCGAACAATGCGTGATGTAAAGACCTCGTCGAAAATGGCTATAGTTCCCCACCAGGTTTTGCGGCTTCGGGCTGGTCTCGCGCGGAGAAATCGGAAAGCCTGCCGCCGCGCCGTAAAGGGCCGCATCGGGACCGCTGTCCGAAAAGATCGGACCGGGTACAACATTAAGCTCGCGGTCCCGCGCGCTTGCCGCTTCCTCGGCGTGGGCCAACACCATCCAGCCGGTCAACAGGAGAACCAGCGGCGATGCGATGAACTCCAAAGCGAAAGGAAATCTTTTTCGATGCGAGCAAGGAATGAACACTCTTCTCACCCCATATTCATCTTCACCGCCTCGATGAGCTGCTTCAGCGTGAACGGCTTCGGCATGAAGCCGAAATCCTCGCCCTCCGGCAGGTTTTTGGAAAATGCTTCCTCCGCGTAGCCTGAGACGAAGATCACGCGGCATTTCACGCCGCGTTTGCGCAGTTCGCCAAACATTGTCGGCCCGTCCATTTCCGGCATGACGACGTCGGACACGATGAGATCGATCTTGCCGCCGGCTTCGTCGACGACTTCAAGCGCCTCGACGCCGGAGGCGGCTTCGAGCACGGTGTAGCCGCGCGCCTTCAGCGCACGCGCGCCGAAGGCGCGTACCGCCTCTTCGTCCTCGACGAGCAAGATTGTGCCGTGACCGGTGAGGTCGGCGGCGGGTTTGGCGGTCTCCGCCTTGATTGCGATTTCGTTTTCGTCCGGCACGTGCCGCGGCAGGAAGAGCCGGAACGTCGTTCCCTCGCCAACCGCGCTGTCGACAAAGATGAAACCGCCGGTTTGCCTGACGATGCCGTAGACCATCGATAAGCCAAGCCCCGTGCCTTTGCCGACTTCCTTCGTGGTGAAGAACGGTTCGAAAATCTTGTCGCGCACGTCAGCGGGAATGCCGTGCCCTTCGTCCTCGATCTCGATCAGAACATAATCTGCGGGCGTCAACTGACTTTCGCGGAAATCGGCGCATTGCGCCTGCGTCACGTTATGTGTGCGGATGACGACCTTGCCGCCATTCGGCATTGCATCGCGCGCATTGACGACGAGATTGACGATCACCTGCTCGAACTGATTGAGATCGGCTTTGACCGGCCATAGATCGCGGCCGTGCTTGACATCGAGCTCGATCGTCTCGCCGACGAGCCGGCGCAACAGATTGTGCAGATCGGACAAGACCTCGCCGAGCTGCAGCACTTGCGGACGCAGCGTCTGGCGGCGCGAGAAGGCCAACAGTTGACGCACCAGGCCGGCGGCGCGGTTGGCGTTCTGCTTGATCTGCATGATGTCGTGGAAAGCCGGATCGGTCGGCCGATGATTGGCGAGCAGAAGATCAGAGAAGCCGATGATCGCGGTCAGCACGTTGTTGAAATCATGCGCGACGCCGCCGGCGAGCTGGCCGATCGCCTGCATCTTTTGCGATTGCGCGAAATTCTCCTGCAGCGCGCGCTGCTCGGTCGTGTCCAGCGCATAAAGCGTGACCCGAGGCTCTTCGCCCGGACCGACCTCTTCACCCGACGCCGCGAAGAAGAGACGCGCGGAATGTTCCTTCTCGCCCGGCAGCGTCACGTCGAGCGGCGCGATATCGCCCTTGCCGGATGCGGCTTCGCCGATCGTGCTTTCGAGCGCAGCGCGATCGCGCTCGGCAACCGCAGCATAGATCGAGCGGCCACCCTCGCCGCCCTTCAGCGCTTGTGGGATAAGTTTCGCGAAGGCGGCGTTGGAGCGAACGATGTGGCCGCGGCGATCCAACGACGCGATCGCCATCGGCGTCGAATTGAAGAGCCGCGCAAAACGCACCTCCGCCGCGCGCAAATCTTCCGCCGGTTCTTCGCCGGAAGCGCGGTTCAAGACAAGCGTGCGCGAAATGCCGGGGGTCGCATCCTGGCTGAACGCGACGCGGTGCAGGAGGCGCACCGGCAGGCTCTGCCCGTTGCGGCGCTTCAGATCGACGTCGAGCACCTCGGTGCGCACATCGCCCGGGGAGCCCGCGACCGCCGCGAGCAAGGCCGCGCCGTTGCCGGCGACAAGATCGGAGACGGAGAGGCCGCCCGTGCCGACTTGGGCGAGGTCGTAATCGAGCCACCCGGCAAGCGTCGCATTCATGTAGGAGATGCGGCCCTCCGCGTCGGAGGAGAAGAAGCCCGCCGGCGCGTGATCGAGGAAATCGATCGCGTGCTGCAATTCCTGAAAGACATTCTCATGCCGCTCGCGCTCGCGCGTAATGTCGGCGACGCTCCACAGCGTCGCGCGCTTGGCGCCGGGCCGCTCGAGCGCGCGCACGCGCACGCGATACCAGGCGACCGGGCCGTCGCCGAGAAGCGGCGGCGAGATGCGCAGTTCCTCGGTGCAGCGCTTCCCCTCGCGCGCCGCGAGCGCGAGTCGGTAGACCGCCTCCGACACATCCGCCGTGCCGGAAAAGAGCCGGTCGACGAGCTTCAGGTCGGTCGCATTGCGCGCGCCGGAGAGCGCCATGTAGGCGTCGTTGGCATAGAGCGGCTGGTTCTCGCCTTCGGTGACGAGCAGCCCTTCCGTGCTCGTATCCGCGACGAGCTTGGTCAGATCGTTGCGCGCGCCGTGACCCGCAAACTGGATGAAGCCGACGCCGAGCGCGAACAGCGCGAAGACGCCGATGACGGCCAATAGCGCCAGGAAGGCGAGGATCAGCCGTTGCGCCTCGTCGCGGGGAAGAACGGAAAAGGCGACAACGACCGCGACAAGCAGGATTGCCAGACCCAGCACAAGCCCGGGGCTGCCGGAACGTGCCGGACGATCTATCCCCGCGGCGGGCATGTCGCTCATTCATCCACCTGATAGCGGGCAGCCGATAGCACCCGCAATATGCGCGCTGATGCTTTCCCCAGGTCCGCCATCCGTGTAAGTCTCCAACATGGCGTGACAGTGTTAACCATGCGTTAACCTTTCGGCCTCGCGCCTTGACCTTCATGTTAATTTGATGCGTTTGCGGGCGGACGTGAAAGAACCGAGTACATGCAGTTCATGAGTCTTTTCGGTGAGAACCGCACGCTCGCCTTTGTCCTGGCCGCTGTGTGCCTGCTCATCGGCGTGGCGCTGGTTTTCGTCCTCTTTCGCATCGTCTTCGGCCGCGGCATCAAACTGCCGGGGGGACGCAGCCGCCAGCAGCGGCTCGGCATCGTCGACGCTTTCGAGATCGACCGGCAGCGCCAGCTGGTGATCGTACGCCGCGACAATGTCGAGCACCTCCTGATGATCGGGGGGCCGAACGACGTGGTGGTCGAGGCCTCGATCATTCGCGCCGAGGCGCGCGAGGGCCGCCCCATACGCGAGCGCGAAACCCCGGCGATCAGCGGCCTCTCCTGGCCGGCCGGCCCCGCGGCGACCGAGGCCTCCGCGCTTGGGACTTTAGAATCGCCCTCCGCAGCGCGCAGCGGCATGCCTGAGCCTCCGCCGCCGCCGATTTCGATCTTGCCGCCTCCCTCGACGCCAGAAGAGCGCCCCGAGCCATCCGCCGCCGCGCCGAGCCCACTCATTCCGCCGCCGCGGCCAGTGCGGCCGCCGCCACCGCCTTTGCGCACGACCACTCCGGGGGGTCCGGCGCGACCGCCCCGCCCGCCCCTGACGCCGCTCAAGCGTGAGCCGCGGCCGCTGCCGCCCTTCCTCACCAATCGCGGCAAACCGCCGGAGCAGACGCCCGCGGCGGAGGCCGCCGGAGCGCCGGAAGCTTTGACCGCCACTCCCCAGGAGGAGCCGGCACCAGCTACCCCACCGGAAACGCCCTCGTCGCCCGCTCCCGCCGCGGAGGGGCAAGCCTCACCGCCGCCATCGCCAGAGGGCGAGCCTTCAACCGCGCCGAAAATCGAGCTCGATCCCTTGGAATCGCTCGAAGAGGAGATGGCAAAGCTGCTCGGGCGTCCCCCCAGCGAAAGCCGCTAGCGCCAAGTCACTAGCGCCAAGCGGCGAGCGTTTCGCGCGCCGGCTGTAAATCCTCCGGCCACGGGCTCTCGAACCGCATCTCCTTGCTGGTGATCGGATGATCGAACGCAAGGACCGCCGCGTGCAACGCTTGCCGCGGCAAATGCGAGACGGCGTCTTGCGCGACATCGGGCAGCTGCGCGGCTTTCGACTTGAAGCCGGTCGCATAAACGGGATCGCCGACGATCGGGTGGCCGATATAGGCCATGTGCACCCGGATTTGATGCGTACGTCCCGTCTCCAATTGACAGGCAACGAAGCACACGACCTCCCTGCCTGCCGGACCATAGCGCGCGTGGACGCGCCAATGCGTGCGCGCATTGCGTCCGCGTTCGGCTGAGACGACCGCCATTTTCTCGCGGTCCGACGATGCGCGGCCAAGTGGTGCGTCGATGACACCCGCTGCGCGATCCGGCGTGCCCCAGATCAGCGCGTTGTACTCGCGCACGAACGGCAGCGTGCGGCCGTGATCGGCAAACAATTTTGCCAGCCCGCGATGCGCCGTGTCGGTCTTCGCCACGACGAGCAGGCCCGACGTGTCCTTGTCGAGCCGATGCACGATGCCCGGCCGCTCGACGCCGCCGATGCCGGAGAGTTCGCCTTGGCAATGCGCGAGCAGCGCATTGACGAGCGTGCCGCTGCGATTGCCAGCGCCGGGATGCACGACGATCCCAGCCGGCTTGTCGATGACGAGGAGATGCTCGTCCTCGAAGACGATGTTGAGCGGCAGGTCCTCGCCCACGAGGTCGAGCTTCCGAGGCGGCGGCACGGCAATGCGCACCTGCGAACCGGCTTTCGTCTTCGCACCCGGATCCCGCGCGACAACGCCGTCAATCTCGACATGGCCGTCGCGGATCAGCTGCTGCAAGCGCGTGCGCGACAGACCGAGACCGTTCCCATCGCTAAGCGCCGCCAGGACGCGATCGAGCCGCTTGCCGTCGTCGTTCTCATCGAGCGCAAATTCATGCGTCGCATCGGCGGAGTTCAGGGAAGACGGCTCGCGCAAAGTAAAAGACCCCGGAGAGGTCCGGGGCCCTTAACGCAACTCGCGACGCAGGTCACACTTGCAAATCAGCGAGATGCCTCGCATTGCCGCTCGCCGTAGACATTGGTCCGGCAGGTGCGCTGCAGCGGCGCATTCTCCGGCATAGCATAAAGTGGACCGGGTGCGATGTAGCCCGGCGCCAGCGACGAGGGATATGGCGGAACGTAGACCGAGCGGCCTTCATAGAGAGGCGGGGTGGCGGCGGTTGCTCCCGTGACGCCGAAGAGGCTGCCGGCAAAAACGCCCGCCGGACCGGTAAGCCCGCCGCCCGTGAAAATGCCCGCCGTGGCGCGGGCCTCGCCGTTGCTCTGCGCCATTGCCAGCGCGGGAAGGCCCGCCAAAGAAGCGGCGCACAAAATTGCCCGGACGAGTTTCACGACGACCCCCTAATCTCAGCCCTCGCGCGGAAAACGCCGCCTTACGGCCAAGGTTTCCGGCACGCTGAGAAAGCGAGAAAGGCTGATTGGAGGTGTGGCTTTGACGGCACACCTGAACGTCTGCATCTAACGCGGACGTGAATATCCCTGCACCGCCGAAGCGGCCTTCAATCAGGGCGCGCGGCCATTCCACGCGTCGGCTTTCGGCTTTTGTTAAGCCAGCAATGTTTCGAGCCGGATCGGCAGATCGCGGATGCGCTTGCCGGTCGCGTGGTAGACCGCGTTGGCGACGGCGGCATTGGTGCCGACATTGCCGAGCTCGCCGATACCTTTGATTCCGAGCGGATTCACCTCGTGGTCCTCTTCCGGGATCATGAAGACTTCGAGCTGATCGATGTCGGCATTCACCGGAACGAGATACTCGGCAAGATCCTTGTTGACGTAGCGCGCAGCGCGCTTGTCGATCTCTGTCGCCTCGTGCAAAGCCGACGAGACGCCCCAGATCAGGCCACCCATGAGTTGGCTGCGCGCCGTGCGCGGATTGACGATGCGGCCGGCCGCGAATGCACCTACAATGCGCGGCACGCGAATTTCGCGCGTGCGCTGATGCACGCGCACCTCGATGAACTCAGCGCCGAACGCGAACATGATGCGCTCTTTGTCTTTGGTGCCGCCTGTCGGCATGGCTTGGCCGCTGTAGAGCTTCGCGAGTGCGCCGTCGGGCACGCCTTTCGGCGTCCACTCAGCGTATCGCTCGATCGCACCGCGGCCGCGCGATTTCAACGCCGCAAGCACGTCGCCTTTGGGATCGTTGATGCCGAGCTCGGCGCGGATCGCGTCGCACGCCTCCGCGACGCAATTGCAGACACTCGCCGTTGTGATGGAACCGCCGGAGACGGGCGCAGCGGGATAATCGCTGTCGCCGAGCACGACGCTCACCTTCTCGTATGGAACGCCAAGACGTTCCGCAGCGATCTGGCCGATCACGGTATACGCGCCGTTGCCGATTTCGTGCGAAGCGGTCTCGACGCGCAGCTCGCCGTTCTGCGACAATCGCACCCGCGCGCTCGAAGGCGCCATTTGCGTGGGATAACAGCTCATCGCGCAGCCGAGGCCGACAAGCCAGTCGCCGTCACGCATCGAGCCAGGCTTCGGCTCGCGCTTCGACCAGCCGAAACTCTTCGCGCCTTCGTCGAAGCACTGCATGACAGACCGGCTCGTATACGGCAGGCCCTTGATCGGCTCCTTCATCGTGTCGTTCTTGCGCCGAAGCTCGATCGGATCGATGTCGAGCGCATAAGCGAGCTCGTCGATCGCGCTCTCGAGCCCGAACATGTACGGCAATTCCGGCGGCGAGCGCATGAAGCCCGGCGTGTTGCGATCGGCATGCACGATCGACACTTTCGATTGCACGTTCGCCACGTCGTACATGCGCGTCGTCGCGTCGGTGCCGGCGACCATGTAATTGTCCGGCCGCGAGGTGACTTCCCATCCTTCATGCGACAAAGCCGTGAGCTTGCCGTCGCGCGAGGCGCCGAGGCGCACACGCTGCTTCGTCTCAGCGCGATATGTCGCGATGGTGAAACCCTGCTGGCGTGTCGCGACGAGCTTCACCGGCCGCCCGACGCGACGCGCGGCGATCGCCGTCAGCGCGGTGCGCGGCGTCAGCGATCCCTTCGAGCCGAACGCGCCGCCGACGAAATTGCTGACGACACGCACCTGCTCCGGCTCGATGCCGAGCTGCGACGCGATGCCGTTCTTCATGCCGTACATCGTCTGGCTCGGTTCGTAGACGGTGAGCTTGTCGCCCGCCCAAGCGCAGGTGGTCGTGAACAGCTCGATCGGATTGTGATGCTGCGTCGGCGTGAAATACGTCGCGTCGACCTTTACCTCGGCGGAAGCGAAGGCGCCGTCGAAGTCGCCGACCTTCGGGTCTTCATGCGTCTTCTTAACGTCGGCGGCGGCCTGCACCTGCACGCCGTTCGACTCGAATGTCGCGGAAGGCTGTTCGGCCTCGTATTCGATCTTGACGCGGTAGCCGGCTTCGCGCGCGGCTTCGTAGGTTTCGGCAACGACAACGGCGACGATCTGCCCATCGTGCCAGACTTTGTCGGATTGCAGCGGGATGATCGACGTGCCGGAGAAACCACCATCGGAGAACAGCTTCGAGTCCTTCACGTCTTTCGATGTGTTCTCGTGCGTCATGATGTGCAGGACGCCGGGCACATTTTGCGCTTCGCCAAGGTTGATCGACACGATGCGGCCGCGCGCGATCGCGCTCGTCACGAGATAGGCGTAAGCCGGATTGTCCACCGGCATGTCGGAGGCGTAGCGCGCGCCGCCCGTCACCTTGAGCCGTGCGTCAAAGCGCGGATGCGGCTCGCCCATATTGCCGGTCGCGGCGGGAGCTTCGACACTCATCTCAGATCTCCATCTGCGCGGCGTGCATCAGCGCGCGTGCCACCGTCTCGCGGCCGAGCGCGACCTTGAAGGCATTGTGCGCGCGCGGAGCCGCGCCCTGGAAAGCGATCTCGCCGGCGCGGCGCGCCGCGTCTTCATCGAGCTTCTTGCCGATAAGCGCTTTCTCCGCCTCGCGCGCGCGCCACGGCTTCGTCGCGACGCCGCCGAGCGCGATGCGCGCGTCGCGCACCTGGCCGTTGGCGATGTCGAGCGCGACCGCGGCGGAGGCGAGCGCGAATTCGTAGGATTCGCGGTCGCGTATTTTCAGGTATGCCGAGCGCCGCGCCGCCGGAATCGTGGGAATGAGAAAAGCCGTGATGAGATCGCCGGGCTCGAGCACCGTCTCGATCCGCGGTGTGTCGGCCGGCACGCGATGCAGCTTCTCAAACGCGAGCGTGCGCTTGCCGCTGCGCCCCTGCACTTCCACGACGGCATCGAGCGCGATCAGCGCCTGCGCGAAATCGCCGGGATACGTCGCGATGCAATTGTCGCTCGCGCCAAGCACCGCGTGGATGCGGTTCATGCCTTCGAGCGCGGCGCAGCCGGAGCCGGGATTGCGCTTGTTGCAGTTCGCCCAGCTCGTGTCGCGGAAATAATGGCAGCGCGTGCGCTGCAGGACATTGCCGCCGAGGCTCGCCATGTTGCGCAATTGCGGGCTCGCGGCGAGCGTGAGGCTTTGCGCAAGCACGGGAAAATCGCGGTTGATGCGCGGATCGTCCGCCGCTTCGCTCATCCGCACCAGCGCGCCGAGCCGCAGGCCGTTGCCGCCCACCTCGATGCGGCCGAGATCGTTCGCGAGCGGATTGATGTCGATGACAGCATCCGGCTGCATGACGTCGAGCTTCATCAGGTCGAACAATGTCGTGCCGCCGGCGACAAAGGCGCGGCTCGTCTTCATACCATCCCTGGCAGCGTCGCCGCCGCGTGCGCGCAGCGCGTCGACGCTTGCGGCGCGCTCATATGTGAAAGGCCGCATGGCTCAGCCCTCCTTCACGTCGCGCGCCTGCTTCACGGCGGCGACGATGTTGGGATAGGCGGCGCAGCGGCAGAGATTGCCGCTCATATATTCGCGGATGTCGGAATGGGTCTTGGCGTGACCTTCGTTGATGCAGGCGATCGCCGACATGATCTGCCCGGGCGTGCAATAGCCGCACTGGAACGCATCGCGATCGATGAAAGCCTGCTGCATCGGATGCAGCCGCCCGTCGGGCCGCGCCAATCCTTCGATCGTCGTCACCGGCTTGTCGGCGACCATCACCGCGAGCGTGAGGCAGGAGAGCACGCGCTTGCCGTCCACATGCACGGTGCAGGCGCCGCACTGGCCGTGATCGCACCCTTTCTTCGAGCCGGTGAGGCCGACCTTCTCGCGCAGCGCATCGAGCAAAGTCGTGCGCGTGTCGAGCGACAGCGGATGGTCGGTGCCGTTGACGCGCAGCGTGACCTGCGCCGGCGCACGCGCATCAGGCGCAGCAACGGAGCGGCCCGTCCTAGGCTTCGTCGCCGCTTCGGCAACAAGCGGCAGCGCTGCGCCGGCCGCGCTCGCGCCGCCGAGAAAGCCGCGCCGGCTCAGCGCGCAGGGTTTGTCGTCGGCATCATCCAGCATCGGGCGCTCCGCACGGCCAGATTGGGAATGGCCGTAAAGACCGCCGAACGCGGCGCGCGTTACGGGGTTCCGGGCGCAGTTTGGGATGCTCAAAATTGCCGCAGGAGCGGGCGAATTCAGTTTGTAGCATGACGACGCGCGAGTCCCTCCCTCAGGGGAGGGTCGATCGCGAAGCGATCGGGGTGGGGTTCCTTTAGGTAGAGACAAGTAAGACCCCACCCGCCTCGCATGCGGTCGGCACCCTCCATTCGAAGTCGCCTGTTGGCGACTTCGCCAGAATGCGCATGTCGGCAACAGCCGACATGCGCAAGGGAGGGAGAGCCAACGATCAGCGCCACGCCGCTTGCATCAATACGCGCGCGACGCGCCCCGCGCGGACGACGCTGCTTTCAAGTCAAGACTGCGCGGACAAATGTTCGCGCGCCGGCTTTCAGGACCGTAAGACGAAGCGCCAAGCAGCTGAACACAAATAAACCCGCACCCTTTCTCCCTCCCGCGAGAAGAGCGGTCGCTTCAGTAGAGCTCAAATTCACTTCGCTTTCGCCTTTGCGGGTAGACCATGTTCGACCAGATTTTCGCCCGACGAGGTCAGCTTGATATTTTCGCCATCCGCAGTGTCCAGCCAGCCAGCGGAGCCTGCCTGCTGGAGAGTGTTTCTGAGATCGGCCGGAACCGGCCAGCTCAAGTACTTGAAGAAGGTTAGCACGGCTTGGGTAGTCACCTTCTGCATCTCAATAGTTTCGCGTAGGTAATACACAGCGATAACGCACTTTTGCATAACGTTAGTCGGAGATTTATCGGCTGCAAACTGCTCGGCCGAAGGCTTACCTGCCGGGCTCAGATTTAAGTTTTTGTCCATCGAAATAATGGTCTTTTTCGACGTTTTCGCCTTCGCTGCATTGTTGATTTTGTTCGCATTCACCGGGGCCGTCATTGCCGACGGCGGTATCGGGGGAGTGATCTGGGCCGGAGCGCCATATTTTAGCTGCGCCCATGCTAAGACACGGGCGCGTTCTTCCGGCCCAAGCGCGGCAAGCGCGTTATCGAGTGTCTCGATAGCTTTCACTTCGCTCAATTGGGTTTCCTCCCTAACATTGCCTCGAAAGCAGAGTTGGTGGCGATACAGTATTTCCCACAGTACCTATGACAACAGCGCTAAGGCTTGTAGCTCAGCAACGAATCCTTTGTGACCTGCGCCTGCCCTCGCGGCAAGATAATGTAATCCCCATTGGCCCTCCGACCGATCAACTTATCTTTTTCCATTTTCTGTAGATTACCTCGAAATCGCGACCTGTTGCTGTCGCCAACCTTCGTTTGCAAAAAGTCCGTGCTCGCGCTCGTGTTCCTCGTCAGTAGGACCAGTACTTCCTGTTTCGTAGTGAGGTCGTGGCGGGCGATGAACAGCTCTCCGTGATGCTCGATTATGACTGGGTATTCCTTCGCCGAGAGCCCATCCACGATTTCTTGCGCCTCGGTCATCGCATAACCACCGTAAACCCGCACGAGTTCGCACAAAATCCAGGTGGCGCTCGTCATGACGAACAATGTATCCATACCGTTCGCATCAAACCCGCCAAGATGCGCGACATCTCTGTTATTGCGAAAGTCCAGAAGCAGGCGAACCAGGACAACCGCAATTGTCCGGGTCCCCAGTCATTCAACGTACATGATCGTCTATAGCGCGCCTGCGTTCTGCGTCTTACTCAGGATCTTTGTCTTCTCAACCGGTGGAATGTCACTGCCGAAGGGTGTTACAGCTTCGCCCAAAAGATGTTGATAGATGCGCAGCACCACCTCTGCGCTAAGCGTGCTCGAAATATGTGTGCCTACCGCCAAGCGGCGGCTTCGTGCCCGAAAATACGGCCACACGCAGACGCGTACTCCACGGCATCTCAGTATGTTCCGATAACTATCATTTTAACCCGTTGATTTTACTGATCTCTATACTTAGCTATCTTATTGTCTAAGAACTGCCTTAGAGTGCTCGTTTGTTCGAGCAGAAGCAACATCTCACAAAACCTCAACATCTTTCCTTGTATAGATACATGGCCTGATGCCGCCGCAAGCCGCGCGACCGCCTGAGAAAGCTCAGTAAATGGGCGAGGTCAGCCCGGAGTCGCTAAGCGTGCTAGAAATATGTGCGCCTACCGCCAAGCGGCGGCTTCGTGCCCGAAAGTACGATCACACGCAGACGGGGCACTCCCGGCATCTCAGTACGCTCCGATAACCATCATTTTAGGCTATTGATTTTGTTGGTTTTCACACACCGCTATCTAATTGTCTAAGAACTGCCTCAGAGTGCTCGTTTGTTCAAGCAGAAGCAACGTCTCACGAAACCCCAACATCTTTCCTTGGATAGATACATGGTCTGATGCCGCCGCAAGCCGCGCGATATTCGCAAATGAGGAGCCGATCCCAAAATCCTTCGAAGGCGATGTGCCCACGAAATAGACGACTTCGCTCCTCCAAATCGCCCTTGACTCCCCCGCCCCGCACCCTTATCTCCGCGGCACCTGTTAGCACTCCCATATCCCGAGTGCTAACAGCCGTTTTCAACCCTCCCGGCCGCCCGGCCGGCCAGCCCAGCAGGAAGCCCCATGGCAACAAGCTTTCGTCCCTTGCATGACCGCGTCGTCGTTCGCCGCGTCGACAGTGAAGAAAAGACCAAAGGCGGCATCATCATCCCCGATACCGCCAAGGAGAAGCCGCAGGAAGGCGAAGTGATCGCCGTCGGCCCCGGCGCCCGCGACGAGGCCGGCAAGGTCCAGCCGCTCGACGTCAAGAAGGGCGACCGCATCCTCTTCGGCAAGTGGTCCGGCACCGAGGTCAAGATCGACGGCGAAGACCTCCTCATCATGAAGGAATCCGACATCATGGGCATCGTCGAGGGTTCCGCCGCGCCGGCGAAGAAAGCCGCGTGATCAGCCCTACCCCATTCTAATCACAGGAGTTTCAGAACATGGCAGCGAAAGAAGTACGGTTTTCCAGCGATGCGCGCGACAAGATGCTGCGCGGCATCGACATCCTCGCCAACGCGGTGAAGGTGACCCTCGGCCCCAAGGGCCGCAACGTCGTGATGGAGAAGTCGTTCGGCGCCCCCCGCATCACCAAGGACGGCGTCACCGTGGCGAAGGAGATCGAGCTCTCCGACAAGTTCGAGAATATGGGCGCGCAGATGCTGCGCGAAGTCGCCTCGAAGCAGAACGATGCGGCCGGTGACGGCACCACAACCGCGACGGTCCTCGCCCAGTCGATCGTCCGCGAGGGCATGAAGTCGGTTGCGGCCGGCATGAACCCGATGGACCTGAAGCGCGGCATCGACATCGCCGTCGAGGCGGTCGTCGAGAGCGTGAAGTCCGTTTCCAAGAAGGTCTCGACCAACGAAGAGATCTCCCAGGTCGGCACCATCTCCGCCAACGGCGAGCAGGAAATCGGCAAGATGATTGCCGAGGCCATGCAGAAGGTCGGCAACGAGGGCGTGATCACGGTTGAAGAGGCCAAGAGCCTTGCGACCGAGCTCG
>JAFAVH010000147.1 GCA_019242655.1 Methylobacteriaceae bacterium | reverse complement strand
CGTCTCCCGGTGACCCGCCCGTCCGCGCCGCAACGATCAGGAGATCGGCGACGTGGCCGTCGACCACAAAGGTCTTGGTGCCCGACAGCGCAAAGCCGTTGCCGGAGCGGCGCGCGGAAAGCGCGATCTGCCGCGGGCCGTGCTTGGCGCGCTCGTCCACCGCAAGCGCCATCAGGAGATCGCCGGCGGCGATTTTCGGCAGGAGCTCGCTCTTGCGCTCGCCGTTGGCGCGCAACAATGCGCTGACGCCGACGATCGCCGTCGCAAGAAAAGGCGAGGGCGTGAGATTGCGGCCGATCTCTTCCATGATCGTGCCGGCTTCGACATGGCCGAGGCCGAGTCCGCCATGCTCCTCCGGCACAAGCACGCCGGTAAATCCCATCTCGGCGAATTCTTTCCAGAGGTCGCGTGAAAAACCGTCGGCGTCGCGGCTGTCGCGCAATTTGCGCAAATGCGCGACCGGCGCTTTGTCCGAGAGGAAATTGCGCGCGCTCTCCTGGAGCATCGCCTGTTGTTCATCGAGGACGAGTGCCATGTCGGGTTACGCTCCGGGCAGTTCGAGCAGGCGCTTGGCGATGATGTTCAACTGCACCTCGCTCGTGCCGCCCTCGATGGAATTCGCCTTGGTGCGCAGCCAGGAGCGCGCGCGATCGCCGCCGCGCGAGCGCTCGCCTTCCCATTCGAGCGCATCCGAGCCGCCGGCCGACATGAGCAATTCGTGGCGGCGCTTGTTCAGCTCGGCGCCGTAATATTTCAGCATCGACGACATCGCGGGATGCGCCTGTTTCGCCTTGGCGAGATCGCCGACGCGTTCGAGCGCCAATTGAAACGCGGCGGCATCGATATCGAACGCCGCAATCTCACCGCGCAACAGCGGATCGGCGAGGACGCCGCCCTCCGCTCCAACACTATCGGCGGCGACCTGCCCGAGCGGGCGCCCGGCGCTGAGGCCAATGCCGCTGATCATCTCGCGCTCGTGCGTCAGCAGATATTTGGCGACGTCCCATCCTTTGTTGAGCTCGCCGACGAGATTCGCTTTCGGCACCTTCACGTCGTCGAAGAACGTCTCACAGAACGGCGACTTGCCGGAGATGAGAACAATCGGCTTTGTCGAAACGCCGGGCGATTGCATGTCGAAGAGCACGAAGCTGATGCCCTCGTGCTTCTTCGCCGCGGGATCGGTACGTACGAGGCAGAAGATCCAATCTGCCTTGTCGGCGTAGGAGGTCCACACCTTCTGCCCATTGACGAGGAAATGATCGCCCTTGTCTTCGGCGCGCGTCTGCAGCGAGGCGAGATCGGAGCCGGAATTCGGTTCGGAATAGCCTTGGCACCAGCGGATTTCACCGCGCGTGATCTCCGGCAGATATTTTTTCTTTTGTTGCTCGCTGCCGTATTTCAAGAGCGCCGGACCGAGCATCCAAATTCCGAAGCTGTCGAGCGGCGAGCGCGCATTGATCGCGCGCATCTCTTCGCGCAAGATTTTCGCTTCGTCGCGCGAGAGACCGCCGCCGCCATAGTCTTTCGGCCAGGTCGGCGCAGTCCAGCCGCGCGCCGCCATGCGCTCGAGCCAGCGCTTCTGATCGTCCGACTTGAATGTCCAATTGCGCCCACCCCAGCAGCGGTCTTCGTCGTCTTCGAGCGGCAAGCGCATCGATGGCGGGCAGTTCTCTGCGAGCCACGCGCGGGTTTCGCGGAGGAATTTTTCCAAGTCGGTCATTTTTCTACTCGCGAAGAAACAATCACGTAATCGTCGCGCCGCCGTCGATGACGATCGACTGGCCCGTCATGAAATTACCCGCGGCGGACGCGAGAAACACCGCCGCGCCGGCGATCTCATCCGGAATCCCGATGCGCCCGAGCGGCGTGCGCGAGGTCGAGCGCTTCAGATTTTCCGGGTCCTCCCAGAGTGCGCGCGCGAAATCCGTTTTGATCAGACCCGGTGCGATGCAATTGACGCGCACATTGTGCGGCCCGAACTCGGCCGCGAGATTGCGCGCGAGCTGGAAGTCGGCGGCTTTCGAAATGTTATAAGCCCCGATGATCGCGTTGCCCTTCAGTCCGCCGACCGACGACACGATGATGATCGAGCCGTCCTTGCGCTCGATCATCTGCGGCGACGCGAACTGGATCAGCCAATTGTTGGCGATGACGTTGTTGTCGAGAATCTTTCGGAACTGCTCGTCGCTGATCCCCATAAGTGGGCCGTAATACGGGTTCGACGCAGCATTACAGACCAGCGCATCGATCTTGCCGAATTGCTTGTTTGTCTCGTCGACCAGCCGCTTCAAATCGTCTTTAGACGAGATGTTCGCGGGGATCGAAATCGCCCTGCCCTTGCCGTGCATCGCCTCGATCGCTTTCACGACCTCCTCGCACGGGCCAGCTTTCCGCGACGACACCACGACCTTCGCGCCGTGTTCGGCCATTCGCTCGACGATGGCGCGGCCAATGCCGCGCGACGAGCCGGTGACCACGGCAACCTTGCCGGTGAGATCGAAAAGGGTCAGGGCATCCTCCGAATTTTCTCTCGTATTTTGCCGCAGACCTAGGCCGCAAACTGGCTGAAAGCAAGCGCGGGTGCGCGTCTGGCCTGCCCAAACTTTCCCGTGCTATGCGTCGCGCAACACGAACATGAAGGGAGCGACCATGGCGGCCATCAATTCCGTAACCGATCTCAGCCTCGACGGCGATATCGCGGTGCTGACGGTGAACTCGCCGCCAGTCAACGCGCTCTCCGCCGCCGTGCGCGACGGCATCAAGGACGGGATGGAGAAGGCCGGCGCCGATCCCAACGCCAAGGCGATCGTCTTGATCTGCGACGGGCGCACCTTCATCGCCGGCGCAGACATCACCGAATTCGGCAAGCCGCCAAAGGGCGCCTCTCTGCCTGCGACCCAAGCCGCAATCGAAAGCGCGCCGAAGCCGGTGATCGCGGCGATCCACGGCACGGCGCTCGGCGGCGGATTCGAAGTGGCGCTGATGGCGCATTACCGCGTTGCCGTGCCGTCCGCGAAAGTCGGCCTGCCGGAGATCAAGCTCGGATTGATCCCGGGCGCCGGCGGCACAATCCGTCTGCCGCGCCTCGTCGGCGTCGAGAAGGCGCTCGAGATGATCACGTCCGGCACGCCGATCGGCGCTAAGGAAGCGCACGCGTCCGGAATCGTCGACGAGGTCGTCGAGGAAGGAAAATTGCGCGAGGGCGCGCTCGCATTTGCGCGCAAGGTCGTCGCCGAGAAACGGCCGCTCAAAAAAATCCGCGATCAGAACACGAAGATCGAAGCAGCGCGCGGGCGTCGCGAGATATTCGACAATTTCCGTAAAGCGAATGCGCGTAAGTTCCGCGGCTTCGAGGCGCCGGAGCAAGCGATCAAGTCGGTCGAGAACGCCGTCAACATGCCGTTCGACGAAGCGATGACGACCGAGCGCAACATGTTCCTCGATTTGCTGAAGACGAACCAATCCGCCGCGCAGCGCTACGTTTTCTTTGCCGAACGGCAGGTGACAAAAATTCCGGACGTGCCCGATGACACGCCGACAATCCCGATCAAGAAGGTCGGCGTGATCGGCGCCGGCACGATGGGCGGCGGCATCTCGATGAATTTCCTGTCCGCCGGCATTCCAGTGACCATCGTCGAGATGAAGCAGGAGGCGCTCGACCGCGGCATGAAAGTCATGCGCGGCAATTACGAAAACACGGCGAAGAAGGGCCGCATGACACAAGCCGATGTCGAGACGCGCATGGGCCTGCTCACCGGTACGCTGAACCTTGAGAAGCTCGCGGACTGTGACCTCGTCATTGAAGCCGTGTTCGAGAACATGGACATCAAGAAGGACATCTTCCGCAAGCTCGATGGCATCGTGAAGCAAGGCGCGATTCTCGCCAGCAACACATCCTACCTCAACGTCGACGAAATCGCCGCGGCGACGAAGCGGCCGGACTTCGTCATCGGCCTGCATTTCTTCTCGCCCGCCAACGTCATGCGGCTCCTCGAGATCGTGCGCGGCGCGAAAACGTCGAAGAGCGTGATCGCGACCTCGATGCAGCTCGCACGCAAGATCGGCAAGATCGGCGTGCTCGTCGGCGTCTGCCACGGCTTCGTCGGCAACCGCATGCTGGCGCAGCGTCAGCGCGAGGCGCAGAAGCTGATCCTCGAAGGCGCGATGCCTTGGGACGTCGATCGCGTTCTCTACGATTTCGGCCTGCCGATGGGGCCGTTTGCAATGAGCGACCTCGCCGGACTCGACATCGGCTGGTCTAAAGAGACGTCGTCAAGCTCGACGATCCGCGAAATCCTCTGCGAGATGGACCGTCGCGGTCAGAAGACCGGCGCCGGCTTCTACGATTATGACGAGAACCGGCGCGCCAAGCCTTCGCCCGTCGTTGAAAAGATCATCCTCGATTTCGCGCAGAAGAAGGGGATCAACCGCCGCACGATTTCCGACGAGGAAATCTTGCAGCGCTGCACCTATCCGATGATCAACGAAGGCGCGAAGATTTTGGAAGAAGGCAAGGCGATCCGCGCCTCCGACATCGATATCGTCTGGATCAACGGTTATGGCTGGCCGGTCTATCGCGGCGGTCCGATGTTTTACGGCGACACGATCGGGCTCGATAAAGTGCTCGGCAAGATGAAGGAGTTCGAAGGTAAGATGGGCGACGATTTCAAGCCGTCGCCGCTGCTCGAAAAGCTCGCGAGCGAAGGCAAGGGATTCAAGGATGTGAAGGCCGGGGGGCCATCCTCACCCTGAGGAGCGTTGCGTAGCAACGCGTCTCGAAGGGTGGTCGTGCGAAACGTGTTTGCCCATCCTTCGAGACGCCGCTTCGCGGCTCCTCAGGATGAAGGCCTCAATTCGTCGGCGGTCTGAACCGCCGTACGAACAAATTGGCGATCACGGCATGTGCGATATGCTCGGCCATGCAATGATAGCCGAGATCATTCAGATGCAGGTCGTCGCCCGACACCATTGGCGGCGCGCTGCGAACGGAAGAGATGTAGCGCATCGCCTCGAACCGGCGCACATACAAGATATTCTGCTGCGCCGCGATCTTCCTTAATGCATCGCGGATCGCCGCGTAATTGTCGTCGCGCGCAAATCGCGCCGTATATTGCAGTCCAACGAGAACGACGTCGATCTTATTCTCCTTCAACCATGTAATCGTGCTCGTGACCGTGTCGTCGAACTCGTCAATCGGGACGCGGGCGAGAGCATCGTTTGTGCCCAATTGCCAGAGAACGAGATCAGGGTGTGTAAGCGCGACCTCGACGCGCAGCCGCTCGGCTGTGGTCTTGGCGACTTCGCCGGACACGCCGCGATTGATGACTTCGATATTGATGCCCTTCAGCGCCTTTTCGAGAATGTCAGTGAGCTGCGCCGGATAGTTCTTGGAGCCGGACGATGCCCCGACGCCGAAGGTGGATGAAGAGCCGATCGCGAGAACCCGGATAGTTTTGCGCGTTTCGAGCTTGGCGGTGACGTTCGGCAGCGGCGCCGGAGCGGCAATCGACGAGGATGGCACATCACATTGCGGACTGAGCGGCGGAGTATCCTCCGCTCTCAGGTAGTCTGCGCTTGCCGCGAGGAGACCGGCGGCGAGGAGACTTGCGGCGGCGAAGAGGGTGAGGGTTGCGGCCCTTGCCGAGCCCGCAATCTGTCGCGCCATTCCGAAACCCAACCGGTCACCCCTAGAGCCACAATCCCCATAAGTATCACGACCGTATCGGTCCCGATACCGCCACCATATTCGAAACGGCCGATCTGGCCGCAGAGGCTTAAGACAGAGCCGACGCAGAACACGTTGAGCGAATTGCGTCCGAGCATGGACATATAGCGTGCAACAGGCGGGAGCGCCTGCGCGATGTAGCGATAGCTTCCGGCAAAGAGTCCGACCAAGGCAATCGAATGGACGAGCCGGGCCGGCGACAAGAAGGTCTTGTCGAACATGAAGAACAGTTTCGGGTCGGGGACGCGGAGCGGATCCGGCGAGTAGTGGAACCAAGCGGCAAGTCCTCCGGCGATCACGAACGGAACTGCAAGGATGCGAAGCGCGGGGCGATGACGGCGCACCGAGGCGCCAAGACCGCGGCCCGGCGCCGCGATCAAGAAACCGAGAACGAAAATGAACTGCCATGTCAGCGGGTCGAGGAACCAGCGCCCCTCGACCGGCCACGTCGGCAGGTTCAAGCCGCCGAGCAGCGCGCAGACGTAGAGCGCAACCGAGGCTGCCAGCAGCAGCCATGGCGAAACGCGGTCGAGCAGCGCGATGGCGGGCGCCGCTGTCATTAGCACCACGTAGAGCGGCAGGATGTTGAAGTAGCCGAGCTGGTGCGAAAGCAGCACGAGCCCAATGTGCGTCGCAACTGGCTCCTCGAACACGGCCGACGCGTTGTGCCACTCGAGAATAGGCGGCGCCTCAAAGTAAAGGGCAGCGGCTGCAATGAGCGCGATCGCCAGCACGGTGATGAGCATCTGCGCCGCGTAGATGACGACGGCACGCCCGACGAGACGCAGCACGAGACGGAAGGCGGGGACCGGTTGGCCAGGGTCGGACACGACGTAGCGCAGCGACCATCCGGCGAGAAACACGAACAGCTCGGCCGAATCAGAGAGCGAGACGTTCCGGTGCGTGAAGCGCTCGTAAAAGATGCCCGGGACGTGATTGATGAAGATCGTCGCCAGGGCGAAGCCGCGCCAGAAATCGATTTCGTTCGGAGCTCGCATTCCGGGGCGTACGCGTTCCAGTTCTTGTTGTTGTGGATGCGAGCCATAGCCGAATCGATGGGCACAATCGAGGCGGACTGGCGAACCGCGCGAACGCTCGCGTGAAGGTGAAGCTCAGGGGCCGGGCACGGGATAGGCGGTCGTCGACTTGATGCGCTCCATGGCGAATCGCGACGTCACATTCTTGAGCGGCACCGTCTCGATCAGCCGCTTATAGAAAGCGTCGTAGGCGGCCATGTCGGCGACCACGACACGCAGCATATAGTCAACGTCACCTGCCATCCGGTAGAATTCCATCACTTCCGGCATGGCCGCGGCCCGCTGCGCGAAGCTCCCGAGCCAATCCTTCGAATGGTCGCTCGTCTCGATCTCGACAAACACCGTCAGCCCAAGCCCGAGCTTCTCCGGCGAAACCAGAGCGACGCGCCCGGTAATGACGCCGGTCGATTCGAGCTTTTGCACCCGTTTCCAGCAGGGCGTCTGCGACAGGCCGACCTTGTCGGCGAGTTCGGCGATCGACAGGTTGGAGTTGCCCTGCAGGAGCGTGAGTATCTTGCGGTCGATTGCGTCCATTCCGGGCACCTGAAGAGCTGCCGCGAGCGGAATAGTGCCGCTCTGTATGTGACAAAAAGCACCTGCCACGCTCGAGCTGTGTGGCAGTTTTCCATCCGATGCGAAAATTTAAACCCGGCTGGAACCAATCGCTAGCTAGAAAGCTTAGCTGTTGTTATCTGTGCTGTTGCCCCGCGTGCCCGCACCCGGTGCACTTCCCGTGACGAGGTTGCCGTGAAGACGAGTTCCGCTGGCCAGATGGCCGAGAACTGGATGGAATCCCGCGCGCTTGGCGGCGTTTCCCGAATCGCTCTGTGCGCAGGTTTGTCGCTCATTTTCGCGGCCAGCGCGGCGCCGGCGCAGGCTCAATTCGGCTGGTTCGGCGGGGGCGTCGACCCAGCGGCGCGGACGTATGAAGCGACGCGGCATTACGCGCGCGTCCCGGCCACCCGGCGCCATGCCGCCCGGCATAGCGCCGCGAAGATGGCGAAAGCGGGAAAAACCGCGAAGGAAGAGCCAAGCAAACCGATCGTCGGGCCGCTCATCATATCGGTTTCGGTGAACCGTCAGCATCTCACGGTTTACGATGGCGACCGTCCAGTCGCCTCGACGGTGATCTCGACCGGCGTGAAAGGCCACGAGACGCCGTTCGGCGTCTTCAACGTGTTGCAGAAGGAACTGCTGCATCATTCGAATCTCTACAGCAATGCGCCTATGCCGCACATGCAGCGCATCACCTGGTCGGGTGTCGCACTTCACGCCGGCGTCGTCACTGGGCGTCCGGCATCGCATGGCTGCATCCGTCTTCCCCCTGCTTTTGCGACGCGTTTGTATGGGATGACCAAGGTCGGCGCGCGCGTGATCGTCTCGCGTCCCGAGGTCGCGCCAACCGAGTTCTCAAGTCCGCGTCTATTCACGATGCTGGAGACGCCGCCGGCAGCGACAGCGGCGGCTCCGGGTGGTGGCAGCGAGTCCGCGACGCCAGCACCTGGCCAAGGGGCAGCGCTGGCGCCGGCCACCGGCACGCCGGACAATGCAGCGGTCAGGCCGCGCGCCGCCGGACAGGTCGCCTCGCTCGACAAATTGGCCATTCCCCGCACGGTGAGCGACGAATCGGCGAGCCAGCCCCCGCAAGAGGCGGCTGAAGCCGACCTGCCGTCGGCTTATGCCGAGATGGCGCCGACACCGGAGGAGATTGCCGCGGCGGCGGAGAAACAGCAGACGCAACAGGCAGCGGAGACTGCTCCTGCCGCGCCGAGTTCTTCCACTCAGGCCGCCCTTCCGCCCGCGCCCGGTGGTGCCGTGACGGCTAGCCCTGCGCAGCCCGTGGCAAAACCGGCGGCCCCTGCCGGCCCGATCTCGATCTTCCTCAGCCGGAAAGAGAAGAAGCTCTTCGTGCGCCGCAACTTCAAGCCGATCTACGAGGCGCCGATCGCTTTCGAAGGCGACCAGCCGCTCGGAACGCACGTCTTTACGGCGACGAACGCACCCGCGGACGGGACTGCCCTGCACTGGGTGGCGATGTCGGTCGCCAGCGCCAATCCCGGGATGACCGAGCCGAAACGCGGACAGACCACTACGCAGCGCGATTCGCGCGGCCGCAAGGTGCAGGCTGCGGTGGTCCCGCCCCCGCTTCCGATGGCGAGCCCAGCCGAGGCGCTCGAGCGAGTGCAAATCGCACCGGAAGTCCGCGCGCAGATCGCGGCGATGATCACGCCCGGCTCCTCGCTGGTGATCTCCGACAAAGGTCTTGGCGGCGAGACATCGCCTAAAGCGGGC
>JAFAVH010000144.1 GCA_019242655.1 Methylobacteriaceae bacterium | reverse complement strand
GCAGCTTCTTGTCGTAGGCTTTGACATACATTCCGCCTTCGGCATTCATCTGGTCGATCCACAATTTCAGGCCGTAATGCACCGGCATGGAAATCGAGGCATAGCGTCCGGACGACGCATAGAGGGTGCCGATCTTGATTTCCGTGGGGGTTTCCTGCGCGTGCAGCGCCGTCGCGCAGGCAAGGCCCATGAGCCCCGCGAGCGCACCGATCATCCTCCCCTTCATGAACGTCTCCTCTTGATTTGCTTGGCCGGACGCTATCACACGACTAGGTGATAACAAGTGAAGCTGGCAATTGGTCCCATAGCGAAGCCGGCCCGGTTGCGCGAGAAGGCTCTGGCCTTGCGCGCCGAATTGCGGCAGGACGAATTTGCGCGAGTGCCCTCGAGAAGTATTGCGGAGGACTGAATGGAACGGGTTGCGGCTGGTGGCTTGAAGATCGACAAGGAGCTCTACGACTTTGTTACGAGCGAAGCCTTGCCTGGCACCGGCATTTCTCCGGATGCGTTCTGGTCGGGTCTCGGCGGGATCGTGCGCGATCTCGGCCCAAAGATGGCGGAGCTTCTGAAGAAACGGGATGCGCTGCAGGAAAAGATCGACGCTTGGCACAAAGCGCACTCTGCCGGGTTCAACCAAGCCGAATACGAGCGCTTCCTGCACGACATCGATTATCTGCAATCGGCGCCGCAGCCCGGCCAGATCGCGACGGCGAATGTCGACGACGAAATCGCGCATATTGCGGGACCGCAGCTTGTCGTGCCGATGTCGAACGCGCGCTACGCGTTGAACGCGGCGAACGCACGTTGGGGCTCGCTCTACGACGCGCTTTATGGGACGGACGCAATCCCCGAGGCGGGCGATCTTACGCGCGCCGGTGGCTACAATGCGAAGCGCGGCGAACGCGTCATCAAGATGGCCAAGGATTTCTTGGACCGCGCTGTCCCGCTCGCGGAAGGCAGCCATGCGAAGGTGATGCAATATGCCGTCGAGAACGGTGCGCTGCTTGCGACGCTGGTCGACGGCAAGAAGATCGGATTGCGCGATCCGAAAAAGTTCGTCGGCTATGTCGGCGAAGCGAATGCGCCGAGCGGCGTCCTGCTCGTCAACAACGGCATGCATATCGAGCTGAAGATCGATCGCAAGCATCGCATCGGTCGCGACGATTCCGCAGGCCTCGCCGACGTGATCCTCGAATCCGCCGTGACGACGATCATGGATCTCGAGGACAGCGTCGCCGCCGTCGATGCCGAGGACAAGGTGCTCATCTACCGCAATTGGCTCGGCCTGATGAAGGGCACGCTCACGGCAACTTTCCCGAAGGGAAAAGAGACGGTCGAGCGCAAGCTGCACCCGGACCGTGTCTACAAAGGGCCTCGCGGTGGCGAGGTTCGGCTGCCCGGACGCAGCCTCATGCTGGTGCGCAATGTCGGGCACCACATGTACACCGATGCGGTGCTCGATTCGAACGGCAACGAGGTTTCCGAAGGCATTCTTGATGCCGCGGTGTCGTCGCTGATTGCAATGCACGATTTCAAAGCCGCGAACGATCTGCGCAACAGCCGGCAAAATTCCGTCTACATCGTCAAACCGAAAATGCACGGCGTGGAAGAGGTCGCGCTGACTGGCGAGATTTTTTCGCGGGTCGAGGATATGCTGGGCATGAAGCGCGATACCTTGAAAATGGGCATCATGGACGAGGAGCGGCGCACGACGGTCAACCTCGAAGCCTGCATTCTCGCGGCGAAATCGCGTGTCGTTTTCATCAATACCGGGTTTCTCGACCGCACCGGCGACGAGATACATACCTCGATCGAAGCCGGGCCAATGGTGCGCAAGAACGACATGAAATCGCAGCCCTGGATCAAGGCTTACGAGGATTGGAACGTCGATGTCGGCTTGGCTTGCGGGCTGCCCGGCAAGGCGCAGATCGGCAAGGGCATGTGGGCGGCGCCCGATAAGATGGCCGATATGATGGAGCAGAAGATCGGTCACCCGCGCGCCGGCGCCAACACCGCCTGGGTGCCGTCGCCGACGGCGGCGACCTTGCATGCGCTGCACTATCACGATGTCGACGTCGCGGCGCGGCAGAAAGAGCTCGCGAGCCGCAAGCGCGCGCCGCTGAGCGACATTCTCACCGTCCCGCTGGCGAAATCGAATTTTCCGCCCGACGCCGTGCAGCAGGAACTCGACAACAACGCCCAGGGGATACTCGGCTATGTCGTGCGCTGGATCGATCAGGGCGTCGGCTGCTCCAAAGTGCCTGACATTCACGACGTCGGGCTGATGGAGGACCGCGCGACCTTGCGCATTTCGAGCCAGCATATCGCCAACTGGCTTTTGCACGGGGTTGTCACGCCGCAGCAGGTCGAGGAGACGCTGCGCCGCATGGCGGCCGTGGTCGATCGCCAGAATGAAGGCGATCCTTTGTACAAGCCGATGGCGCCCGCCTTCGACGGTCCGGCTTTCAACGCGGCGCGCGACCTCGTCTTCAAAGGCCGCGCGCAGCCGAACGGCTATACCGAGTGGATCCTGCATGCGCGCCGGCGCGAGGCGAAAGCATCTGCATCAGCCCGAAAAGTGCTTTGACGCTGCCGATGTTTCGAGCGGCGTGCTTTTTGCGGTTTTCGGAAAAGCTGATGCACGAGAATTTGGTTGCGCAGCTTTGGAAGGGTTAGGCGCGGGCAAGTCCACACCGAACAATTCGGCGAACTTCTCGCGGCCGAGCGGCGTGATCTTCAGCGCACGGCTCTCGCGCTTGCGCTGAACCCAATCGGCGCCGACAAAATGCGCGCACAAAGCCGCGCCGACATGGCCGGCGAGATGTGGACGCCGCTCGCTCCAATCGAGACACGGCCGGCAGAAGATGCGCCGCGACTTTGTCCGCGGCGTCAGGTCGATACCGAGCCGCGCGAGAAAGTCGGCGCCCGACGCCGTCACCTCGCCAGCATCGTCCTCGATCGCGACGTGGCCGCGCGACACCAGCGAGTCGGTCACGCCGACGCCGAGCAACCCTGCAACGTGATCGTAGCAGGTGCGGGCGGTGCGCATCTCCTCGTCGATGCGCGTCACCGGGCGGTGACGCGGCGGCGCGTCGCCGGCAAGCGTCAGGACGGATTCGAGCGCCTCGGCGACGCGTGGCGACGCCAGGCGGAAATAGCGGTGTCGCCCTTGTTTCTCCATCGCCAGCAGGTTCGCTTCCCTGAGTTTGGCGAGATGCGAAGACGCGGTCTGCGGCGTCACGCGGGCGGTGAGCGCCAGTTCGAGCGCGGTCAGCGCGCGCCCGTCCATCAATGCGGCAAGCATGTGTGCGCGCGCGACGTCGCCCATGAGCGAGGCGATTTCCGCGATGTCGACGCCGGACCGTGCCATGTGCGCTCCTCCTGTCAGTGCTTCGGTGAGCGCAATGTAGGGCAGGGCGGCTGCGCGCGCCGCATGTTTTGCTTCGATGCGCGC
>JAFAVH010000022.1 GCA_019242655.1 Methylobacteriaceae bacterium | reverse complement strand
TCCGAAAGCTGTCTGCCCGCTGGCGTTGGACGCGCGCACGACGATTGTCGAGGCATCTTCAGCCACGCGCAGCGATTCGAGCGCAAGAGATGGGAAGATCGCGCTCTTCAATCTGACAAGCAGCGGCACGTGCCGGACGACCTGATTGTGGTCGGGCAGCCAGTTGATTGCGCCGATCCCTTTTGCCGCCGCGGCGAGAATCGGCAACGGCCCTGCAATGCCGTCATACGCAATGAGGAAAGGAAGCGGCTCATCTCCCGCATGGGCAAAGCCAGCCTTTGGCGCCAGGTCGCGCGTCGAACTACTCGGCAGCAGCGAAACGCTGAGCACGGCCGGGATGTCTGCGAGCGTCTTTCCAAACGCTTGGTCGTTTGTCTCGGCGCCAACGAGTTGCGTCGACAAGCCATCGCGCAGCGCGCCTGCCGAAAGGGTGGCGATAATGCTCTCGGCGCTCGCCCGATCCGGCTCGTTGAAGATGATATCGAAGGCGATCGCAGCGGCGCCAAGCTCGGCGAGCTTGTGCGTCGCTTCGGCAAGGCGCGTACGCGGCCAGGGCCATTGTCCGAGTTCGACGAGACTCGCTTCGTCGACCGCGACAATGCGGACCGGACCGTCACGCTCGAATGCGCGCGGTTTTATGCGTTGCCAGGTGTCGAAAACGAAGTTGCCGAGATCGTCGAAAACGAGCGGTCGCGTTACGCCGGAGACGACGGCGATCGCAAACATCGCGATTATCGGAACGAGATAAGGCTTGTTCCAGCGCAAACGCGGTGATCCCCGGCGCGGTCTGCCGCTTCAGAACGTATAGCGGACCGCCACGCCGCCATGAACCGTGTTGCCGATCGGCCAAGGGCCGAGCGTGCCGTCTGCAAAGGCGTCGAGGATGATGTTCGGCTGGATGCGGTAGCCGATGCGAGCGCCATATTCGGCCCACGTATATTCGCCGAGTCCTGGTGTCAGGCTCGCCCCGTCTATGATCGCGTTGAGCCCGCTGCGCGAGCCGAACGAGCGGCCAATACCGAAATTCACCTGCGTTTCGATCGTGTCTGTCCACAGATGCGTTAGCTGGCCGCCGAACCTCGCTATATTCATCTGGTCCGTGCCGCCGCCATTGACGAGTGGAACCGGATTGATGGGCGAGAACGCTTCGGCATACCCACCGACGCGTTGCCAATAATGCGAGAGCTCGGCGCCGACCGAGGCTTCGTCGCGCGGCGAAAAACGGTAGACCCAGCCGGCACGGCCGAATGCGCCATAGTTCGCGGTAGTGGCGCTGGCGAGACCGGAGAAATCCACCGCGCCGACCGTATAGCTGCGCCGGAAATTGGCTGTACCGCCGGGCGCGGCTATGCCGCCAGCTTCGAAATACGGACGCGAAATGCCCAACTCAGTGAAATCGTAGCGCAGGCTCGCAGCCCCCAGCGGCATACCTGTCACATGGACATCGCCGTTCCGGTAATTGGAGTACGCAATGCCTCCGATGACCGAGAGGTCTTGCGTGATCGCGTGACGTCCATGAACGCCGGCGCTGAACGAGCCGATTTCACCGAAAGCGCTGATGCAGGTTGTGCAATTGATCTGCTCGTTGAAGCCGCCGAGAATACTGGCGAGCACCCGGTTCGTCACGATCGCACCTTGGCGATCGCCGCCAAGGGTTCGCACGGACCCTATGCTCGAAGTCGTCTCGATTATTTCGATGATCGGAGGATTGTTACCTCGGCCTATGACCTGTGCCCGGGCGTTGCCCGAGAACGAAAAAAGCGCCGCCGCGACCAGGAAGGCCGCTCCGAAAGCTGGACAACGCGTGGCGGTTCGCACGTCCAAATCCCTATCCCGGCCAGAGCCGTCGATGATGGGGGCGTCCTCGGACCAGGATTTCGGAACAGATTGCCGCACCACCCGTCAGCGCGAGACAATCACATTAGGCGGCCGGCGTCGCCGGCTTTGCTCCTTTCGTCGCCGCAATTGGCGAAAGCGTAGCCTTTTCACCACACCGCCGCGAGCGGCGTAAGATAATGCAAATACTGATAAATTGCCGGGAACGAGTACTCAGCGGGCAAGTCTGGCGTGGCGTGGGGAATTGGGCACGCGGAGCGCCAAAATCGCTTGGTCGCTCAGGGCCTGGCAATCCCTTCCGCCTTCCGCCGCGAGCTTTATGAGGTGATGGGCCAGCTTTGTGCGGAGCCGCCGCGGCTGCCAGTGGCAGAATTCCGGCTCATGGGCGGCGACATATTCGATGGAGATCGCATAAGCATCGCGTACGCGCGCAATGTCATCAGGCTCGAGAACCAAGCCCAGGCTCTTCACCACCGCATCCAGCATGCATTGAGACTAGTGGGGAGTAGCCGCCGGCAAATTCACAAATGTTAAGCTCGGCCGCGATACAGCTAGTAACCCCGGGCTGACAGTCGCCGATCGAGCACCATCAGGATGGAGCCGAACCGGTCGGTCTGCTCGTCGCAGACAGGCGCATAAAGTCGCTGCAGTGTTTCGCCTAAGCGCGCGTTCGTCGTCGTTCGGTCGGCAATGTAGTCGGATTTGACCGCCGCATCGCGGGCAATCGACTCAAGCTGCATGTCTGAGGGGCCACGTCGCATTGGATCGCCAAAAAACACTGTCCAGGGCAATCATTGATCGGGACGGGAGTTCCAGCTTGGGAATTAACTTTTGTTATTATTGCTGGGCAAGATGCGGAAACGAAAGACGCCTGCTCCAACCCGGCGGAGTCGTTCGGGGAGTGCCTGCCGCAGGCGCGCCCCCCAGCACGAGAGGCCAGGGAAAGGCGATCACCGCGCGGTTACGCCTGAGCCCGCGCATGATCCGGCGAGCGGCGGCTTCGGTAGAAATCTCGAAGGGCTTCCAGCCGAGGTAGCGGTCCGCCATGGGCGTCGTAACGAAGCCCGGGCAGACAACGTTCACTTTGATGCCGTCGTCGCGCAAACGCTCGCGCATGGCTAAGCCGTAGGCAAGGAGCGCGGCCTTGCTGCCGCTATACGCCGCGGCGTCCGGCAGCGGCGCAAACGCCGCAATCGAGCTTACGAACACGACGCGCCCGCGCATGCGTGTGCGCATGCATGGTATCAATGGCAGGACCGTCGCGAGCGCGCCAGCGATATTCGTTTCGAATAGCGCGAAAGTCTCGTCTTCGCTCTCGATCTCTCCCGTCGGCGATGTACCGACGGAAATTCCGGCATTGGCGATCACGCAATCGACGGGATTGGCGGCGTCGAACTGCAGCAAGAACGTCCGCGTTTCGTCGCGATGACGCACGTCGCCGCGCAACGATGTCACGGTAGCGCCACGGGATGCGCAAGCCCGCGCTGTTTCAGCGAGCCGCGCCGCATCTCGGCCGATCAGCGCAAGGCTGTTACCGGGTTGGGCGAGAATGATTGCAAGCGCCCGGCCAATCCCGCTCGAAGCCCCAGTGATCACATAGACGCGTTCCTTGACGCCTTCCTGCAATGTCTTTCGCCCACTCGTTGACGTCTCGATTGCACTACCCTATCAGCGCGGCGCAAGCGAAACCGTGGCGGATAAGGCCATTCTCACATCAAGCTCTTCACGCCGCGAAAGCTTGGGAAAGGCCATTCCGCTGGCGCCACAGCGCGATGTCGAAATCGTTGACGGACGCACGATCGCGACAAGTGAAGAGCCGTGGCTGAGGCTGCAAGATATCAGAGCATTCACGCCCGGCGGCTTTGTCGAGATCGTTTATCGCGCGAGCCTTTTCGATGATCCTGTCCGTCCAATCCTGCGCTTCCGCACGCAGCAGGGATCAGAAATCGATCGGCTTCTGCCCGGACCGGTGGCGGGCGCGGCAATTTGGGTCGGCCGCGTGCCCAAGGGTACGAACGAGATTTGGATCAGTCCGACGCACCGTCGCGGCCGGTTTGATTTCGTCATCGAGCAGGCGCGCCGCCGCAACGGCTCGGCGCTCTGGCTGAGAGCGCTCCGCCGCTCACCGCGTTACGCGCTGTCGGCGGCCTTTTACGGCGTGCCGAGGTTCATTGCCGAATACGACATGAATCTCGATTGGGCGCTCGGCTTCACACCTTTGTCGGAGTTTGAAAGCTGGCGGAGCATACGCATACGGATGCTCGATCTCAGTGACATCGACGCGCCGCGCAGCGACTGGATAAATGGTCCGGAGATTTATGTCGCCGTCACAAGTGGCCACGGCAAAGAGGCAAGTCTGCGTTCTCTCAGCGCACAAACCTATACCCGATGGCATCTGCATGAAACGGGGAGACTGCCGGCCAGCGCCAATGATGAAGACTTGGTTTTCGTCTTACGCGCCGGCGACCATCTCGACCCGCACGCTTTCGCCTGCGCCATCGAGCATGCAGCGCGCAATCCGAGCCAACAAATCTTTTATGCCGACGAGATCGAGCACGGCGACGATCGCGTTCTGCGTCCGGTTTTCAAGCCCGATTGGAGCCCGCTTCTGCAGGCTGGACGTCCCTATCTCGGACGGGCCGTCTTCGCGCGCGTAAGGCTGCTGCGAGATCGCGGCGCCGCGATGCTGCCGCAGGATTTGTCGGCATGCATCAGCGCGACAGGAGTGTTTCCTCGAGATGCCGTCGGGCATTTGCGTCGCATGTTGCTGACGCGGTCGTCTGAGCCGGAGTCTGCACCGAGCCCGGGCGCCGAGCGGGCGGCGGCGGATTTATCGAATGCGCTCGCCGCGTCGATCGTCATCCCGACCAAGGATCGCGGCGACCTCCTGGAGCAATGCGTCGCAAGCATTTTGGCAAACACGCCGTCTCCCGCCTACCGCATCGTGATTGTGGACAACGGGAGCAAAGCGCCTGCAAGTCGCGCGATCCTGTCGCGGCTTGCTCACGACGCGCGCGTGACGGTCCTCGCCAAACCAGGCCCGTTCAATTTTGCTGCACTGTGCAATGCAGGCGCAGCCCTCGGCAACGAGCCCGTGATCGTTTTTCTCAACGACGACACACGCATCTTGTCAGCGGACTGGTTGGCGCGAATGACTTTGGCGTCGGCACTGCCCGAAATTGGTGCCGTCGGGGCGAAGCTTCTCTATCCCGACGGCCGCGTGCAGCATGCCGGCGTCACGCTCGGACTCGGCGAAGCTGCGGGGCACTTTGGCGCGGGCGCAACCGAGGCGGATGCGGGCTGGGCTGGAAGGCACCGGGCGGTCCATGAGGTCTCGGCGGTCACCGGCGCTTGCCTGGCGGTGGAACGACAAAAATTCACGGCGGTCGGCGGCTTCGATTCGGAGAACCTGCCGATCGAGCTGAACGACGTGGATCTCTGCCTGCGCTTGGGGGAAAGAGGCTGGAAGACAGTCTGTCTATCCGACCTCAGCCTTTTTCACGAGGAATCGGCGAGTAGAGGCGGTGCAAAATTTCGTCTCCTTAGAGTACACGAAGAAGAAAGGAGATATTTTATGCAGCGTTGGCGCCGGCTGATCCGCGATGATCCTTTCTTTCACCCCGGGTTTTCTTTGTTTCGACGGGCGCAAGCTTTGGGATGACCCTGACCTTTATTTACGGCCGGCGCGCTTCCCCGGTGGGACGGTTTGGTGCCTTAGAAAGGCCGCGGTGAGCCCGTTTTTCTAATGTTCTCAAGAGCCGCCAATCGGTTCGGGAGGGCTGGCGG
>JAFAVH010000039.1 GCA_019242655.1 Methylobacteriaceae bacterium | reverse complement strand
GGCCGAGGCCGCCGCGAAACGCCGGGCCTTTATCGAGGCGCAAACCGGCAAGAAGCTCGATAATGTCGGTCAGTACTCCTTCTCGCCCTCCGTTCTGCCCGGCAATGTCGAGAATTTCATCGGTGTCGCGCAGGTGCCGATCGGGCTTGCCGGCCCGCTCCGCATCAACGGCGAGCATGCGAAGGGCGATTTTTACATCCCCATGGCCACGTCCGAAGGAACGCTTGTCGCAAGCTATAGCCGCGGCATGCGCCTCCTTTCCGAATGCGGCGGCGTGAAGACGACCGTCGTCGAGCAATATATGCAGCGCTCGCCGGTCTTCATTTGGGACGACGCGTTGCAGGCGCGCGAATTCGGCAAATGGGTCGAGGAGAATTTCGACGCGATCAAAGCCGCGGCGGAGACGACCACGCGCTCCGGCAAGCTGCAGAACATCTATCAATATTCGGTCGGGCCTTTGCGGCATCTGCGCTTCAATTACACGACGGGCGACGCCGCCGGCCAGAACATGACGGGCAAAGCAACGTTCGCCGCGTGCGAATGGATCAAGAAAAACCATCCGGGCGGCGCGCGTTACATCCTCTCCGGCAATATGGATACCGATAAGAAGCATTCGCGCATCAACATGCTGGTCACGCGCGGCAAGCGCGTCGTCGCCGAAGCGATCATCAAGAAGGATGTTCTGAAGAGCTTGATGCGCGTCGATACGAAAGACCTATTCTACACCCGCCAAATCTCTCAAGCGGGCGCCTTCCTCGCAGGTTCGGCAAATAACGGCGCGCACGCCGCCAATGGTCTCACCGCGATATTCATCGCGACCGGACAGGATGTCGCGAACGTCTCGGAATCGCATGCCGGTGTCGTCTACAACCAGCTGCAGGACAACGGCGACTTCTACTGGTCGATCACGTTGACATCGCTGATCGTCGCCACTTATGGCGGCGGCACCGGCCTTGCCACGCAACGCGAGTGCCTCGAAATGCTCGATTGCTACGGCAAGGGCAAGGCAAACAAATTCGCGGAGATTTGCGCCGGTGTTGTTCTCGCGGGCGAAACGTCGCTGTCGAGCGCGATCCTTGCCGGCGATTGGGTGTCGAGCCACGACGAACTCGGCCGCAACCGGCCGTGAACGCGGGGATCACGGCGAAAAAGGAGCATCGTGGCAAGCTGGCAAGCGCATGGGATCGATGCTGGCCTGCGGCTATTCGTCAAACGGCGGTTGCCGCAGGATGTAGACGTCGTCAAAGTCCGGGCGCGTATCGAGAAGATGGCGGGCCGGCCGCCGAAAGGCGTGCGCATCAGCCAGGCGCGCGTCGGCTGTCTTGGCGAGTGGGTGGAAGTGCCAGGCATTTCCGCCGACGCACCGGTGATGCTGTACCTCCATGGCGGCGGCTACGTCGTCTGCTCGCCGCGCACGCATCGGCCGATTACAGGGTTCTTCGCCCATGCGGGCTTTCGCGTTTTTTGCCCCGATTATCGCATGGCGCCGGAAAACCCTTTTCCGACGGCGGTCGACGACGCGCTAAGCGCGTATGAAGGCTTGCTGTCGCGCGGTGTTCAGCCTGATGACATCGTTGTTGCAGGCGATTCGGCCGGGGGCGGCCTGACGATGGCGCTGCTCATCGCCTTGCGCGATCGCAATCGTCCGATGCCGGCTGCTGCGGCGCTGCTGTCGCCGTGGACCGATCTTGCGCTTACCGGCAAGAGCATCCGCAAGAACGCACGGCGCGACGCCTATCTCAACGAAGAGGGCGCGGCAAAAAGTGCGGAACTCTACTTGCGCGGCAAGGACCCGCGGATGCCGTTGGCCTCGCCGCTCTACGACGATCTACACAACATGCCCCCGGTCATCATCCATGTCGGCGGCCGCGAAATCCTTCGCGACGATTCCACGCGCCTTGCCGAGCGCATTCGCGCTGCCGGAAGCGAGATCGTGATTTCGATCTGGCCGGTCGTCCCGCATGTCTGGCAGATTTTCAACCGCATCCTGCCGGAGGGGCGTCAGTCGCTCGCGCAAATCGCGGATTTCCTGCATAAACATGTTCGCACGCGCGCTGCATAAGCGCGGCAAGGCAGATTGGGGCACGTAAGAGACGAATGCTGGAACTGCACCAATTGTGGTCTGCCGAAAAGATCACGCCCGATCTCGCTTCGGACAAGCTACCGCCGAATATCGGCTGGATCGATCTGCATAATCCGACAGAGCAGGAGGTCGCCTATATAGAACGTGCCGCGGGCCTTCATGTGCCCGGACGCGACAAGCTCGTCGAGATCGAAAATTCCAGTCGCCTGCACATCGAGGACGGCGCTCTGTATTTGAGCATGCCGGCGGTGTTCAAGTCCGGAGAGAAGGTTGGACGTACGCCGATTGGCTTTCTACTGACACCGAAGATCGTCGTGACCGTGCGCTTCGAGGAATTGAAATCCTTCGAGGATGTGATCAAGCGCTTCGGCAAGAAAGACCAGGGCTGCCACGAGCCGATCGGCGTCTTCGTCGGCATCCTGGAAGCAATGGTCGACCGCATCGCCGACGTTCTGGAAGTCGTCGAGACGGGGCTCGATGACATATCCGACGTGATCTTCCGGGAGGAAGCGGCTGCGGATAAATCGCAGGCGCCGCAGCGTGAAACCGAACGGCTCAGGGGGATCCTGCGAAAGATCGGCCGCTCCGGCGATTCAACGTCTAACATCCGCGATTGCCTGCTCGGGATCGGGCGTATCGTGCCCTATGTCGAAAATCATGCCACAGATTGGATTTCGTCCGATGCCAAGCAGCGGCTTGCCGTGATCAAGCAGGACGTTTCCTCGCTGGATGATTACAAGACTCACCTTACCGACAAGATTCAGTTCCTGCTCGATGCAACGCTTGGACTGACCAATATCGATCAGAACAACATTTTCCGCATACTCACCATTGTTTCGGTCGTCGGCATACCGCCGACACTCATCGCCGGCATCTACGGCATGAACTTCAAGAACATGCCGGAGCTGAACTGGGAGTTGGGTTATGTGATCGGTCTCGTCGTGATCGCGTTGAGCGGCATCATTCCGATCATCTGGTTCAAGGTGAAAGGCTGGTTCTAGCGCTAACCAGCGGCAGGCGCGACGGTTGCGGTCTGACCGCTTTCTTGAAGCGCTTTTGCAACAAAGCCCGAGCGCTTCATCTCCTCGACGAAATCGCGGAGATAGCGCGCGCCGGTCTCGCGGCCCTTCGGCGAGCACATCGCTTGCTGGATGCTCATGAAGCGGCCGTCCATGACACGCGTATTCGGATGCGAACGCGCGTAGTCGTCAAGCGGCTGGCGCACACCGGCCAAGACTTCGGTCTTGCCTTGCTCGAACTCTTTTACCGCCGCAGCCGAATCAGTGCCTCGCATCAGCTTGGCGTGTTTGAGACTGCGCGTCAGATAAAGATCGTAGGCGCTGTTCTCGGCAACGGCGACGCGAATGCCGTCCTTGTCGACGTCCTCGATCTTTTGCAGCGGCGAGCCGGCCGGCGTGAGATAAGTGCCTTCGATCAAGACATAGGGCGGCGTGAAGTCGATCGTTGCGGCGCGTTTCGGATCGATTGCAAGGAAGGCGATGTCCCATTTGTCCTGCGCCGCCGCCTCGGCGACTTTTCCCGCCTCCTCGAAAGTCACGAAATCGATCGACACGTTGAGCCGCTTTGCAAGCTCGCGGGCAAGTGCCGCAGACACGCCGCGCGGCTCGCCATTCGGCCCACGTTGCGCGAGGACGGGATTGCCGAAGTTGATCGCCACCCGTAGCTTGCCTCCAGGCGACAAGTTCTTGGCCAAGTCCTTGGCCGCGGGGGCGGTTTCCTGCGCGCCGGCAGCTAGAACAAACGACGCGAGATAGAGCAGCGAAAGAGAAGCGCGGAGCATCGGACACCTGCCAGGATGGGAAGCGCTATCTTAAAGCCGCTCCGCCGGTTCGCCAATGCGCCGCTGCGACAGGAAAATCAGGGAAGGAGCGCGCATGACTCGTGACGTTGATGTCACCGGACTGATCGATGAG
>JAFAVH010000025.1 GCA_019242655.1 Methylobacteriaceae bacterium | reverse complement strand
TTCGATGATGGACAGCGCGGTGAGGTTTGGCGGATGCACGTGCAGCACGCAACGCGCGCCCGGATGTCGGTCGTGGATCGGAGCGTGGATGTGATAGGTGACGGCGCGTACCTCGCGGCCGCCGGAATGGACGGTGCCTTTGAAGTCGACGACCAGGAGATTGCTTGCGGTGATCTCCTGGAACAGTAAACCGCGGGCATTAATGAGGAAGCGGTCGCGACTTTCGGGAAGCATCACGCTGAAATGGTTGCCTATGCCAACATTCAGCTTGAACCGTGCCGCGAGCCGGAAGGCGGCGGCGAGATCTTGTCGGAGTTCCAGTTCCTGAACGGAAACAGCCCGCAAACTCGACATGTTGGTCACGCGATCAACCCTGCGAGCTTTCATAGCGTCCACGGACGCGACGGATCACCGCGCCGCCGCGCTCTCCGGTGAACACGCCGTGCTGCATCGTCACGATGCCGTTGACGATGACGTGTCGCATCCCTTTGGCCAGCCGATTCGGCTGCGCGACTGTTCCCATTTCGCCGAACTCCGCGGGTTCGAAGGCGATGAGATCACCGCGCGCGCCGACCTCGAGCACGCCGCGATCGGTTAGCCCTAATTTGCGTGCCGGCAGAGCAGAAAGCCGCGCGATCGCTGCCTCCGGTGACAGCATCCCGGTCTCACGCACCATGCGCCGATAAAACCAGGCCGCCCAGGTGTAGGCGCCATAGAACACCTCCTCCGCGAGCGGCCCGTCCGGCGAGAGCGTGGTGGCGTCTGACCCTACCATGCAGCTGGAGTGCGCGTAGGCGTCGCGCAACAATGTCTCGGAATAGCTCTGCAGAATCACTTTCGGACGCAATATGTCATCGGCATGTCCGAGCAGAATGCGCAGCGCCGCCTCGAACGGCGGCAATGACCAGACCTTTCCAATCTCAAGCAACGACCGGCCGTTCAACGCTTCAAACCGATCGCTGTGCACGAGAAGCACGCGGTTCCAGTCACCAAGGCTGGTAATCAGGTTCCGATGCTCTGCAAACCGCGAATGCAGGGAGGCGTCGCGCAGACGCGAGGTCAGAGCTTCGGCCCCGCCGTCGAACGCCCAACCTGGGAGCAAGTTTTTCAGGTGCGTAAAGCCGAAGAAGCGCGTGTGCATGTCGAAATCGGCATCAAGGCCGTCGCGCTGCGCCGCTTGGACAGCCTCGATGCATCTCGCAGTGATCGCGGGTCCAGAACGGGGCACAATGTGCGAGACTTGCAGCCGCACCCCGGTGGCGCGAGCAGTTCGCACGGCTTCTTGTACTGCCTCAGCCGCATGCTCATCGCGATCGCGGGTATGAGTTGCGTAAAGCGCCCCCCTACGCGCGACGACAGCGCAGAGGGCCGTTATCTCCTGCTCTGAGGCGCCGCTTTCCTGCGCATACTCGAGCCCGGTCGAGAATCCGGCCGCACCCTGTTCCAGCCCCTCCTCGAGCCGACGAACCATGTCGGCGAGTTCTTCCGAGGTTGCGGGCCGAGAGGCGCTGCCGACCGCGGCCAACCGGAGCTGACCGTTGGGGACCAGCGCCAAGACGTTCACGGCAGGACGCGCCGCTGCAAGGTGTTCGAAATAGCCCGCGACGCTGCGCCAACCGAAGGCAACGGCATGAACTGGTCCATAGATCGCCACGCGCGCCATCGCCGGATCGCAGACGGGCGCGCAGCCGTGCCCGCAGTTGCCGACCACCTCCGTGGTCACCCCCTGAGCGATGGCGCTCGCCGCCCGGGGATCAACCAGCAGCGTCAGGTCGGAGTGGCTGTGGATGTCGATGAAGCCGGGCGCGACGGTGAGACCCTGTGCGTCGATCTCGCGCGCTTCGGCAACGGGCGGTAGGTGGCCCATCGCAACGATACGGCCACTGGCGAGGCCGACATCCGCGTCTCGCGCCGGTCCGCCTTTGCCGTCAATGACGCGGCCCCCGCGCAGGATGATCTCAGGCCGCATTGCCCCGCAACACGCGCGTGGCGGTCATGTCAAGCGCGTGACCGGACGTGGTCTCGTTGATGACCACGCGATAGACGGCACGCGCCTGCGCAGCCGTCACCTTGCCGAGCACGACGTCGTCGAGCACAAGCGCAGGATCGCGTTCTTCTGCGCGGCCGAACCCGCCGCCGCTCGCCAGGACATGACGAAAAAGGTCGCCACGGCGGAGCATGGCGGGGGCCATTGTCAGCACTGGCAGCACGCGTTGATCCGGGCCAGGATTGATAATGTTCATCGATGACGTTCCGGCGCTACCGCCCGCGAGCCCGAACGGGGGTCGGGCTCGCTTGTCGGAACGCACTGTGAGGGAGACCTCGTCGGCCAGCACCCGAAATTCTCGGACCATCGCAAGGCCACCGCGAAAGCGACCAGGGCCGCCGCTGTCCGGCACCATCGCATACTGCTCAACGCGCAACGGATACTCAGCCTCGATCATCTCAATCGGAACGTTGGACTGGTTGGCTCCCATGTGCGCAACGCCCTCAGCACCGTCCTGCGCCGCCGATGCGCCGGACGTCCCCATAATCGTCTCAACAAAAACGAAGGGTCGCCCGTCATGTGCCCCGCCAAAGGACGGCAAAGTTGAGCCGCCGCTGCCATCCGCCGGCACACGGTCCGGCAGCGCTTGCGCGAGTGCGCCAAACATGCAGTCCATCATGCGAAACCCGGTGATACCTCGCGCACCGCACGCTGCGGGAGGCAGTGGATTCGCAATCGAGCCGACCGGAGCGTTGACACTGATAGGCCGCGTAAAGCCTTCGCAATTCGGCATATCCACGTCGAGCACCGAGCGCAGCGCAGCGTAAACAGCGGCCCGGGTGAAGGGCACCGGCGCGTTGATGCCAGCACGCACCTGGGGCGAAGTGCCCGTCCAGTCAACGTGGATCTCAGAGCCGCGTACGGTCACGGCGACTTGGAAGGGGATCGGGCTTGGATGCTCACCGAGCCCGTCGATGGCGTTCTCGAACCGATATGTCCCATCGGGGATCTTGGCGAACTCTGCGCGCGCTAAGCGCTCGGCGTGGTCGTGCAGCGCGCTGCTGCACGACCGCACGGTATCCGCGCCGAAGCGCGCGACCATTGCTCGGAACTCCCGCTCGCCGGTTCGGCAAGCCGCGACTTGCGCCTGGAGGTCGCCGATCACCTTCTCAGGAACGCGAACGTTTGCTGCGATGATGTCAAGAATCGCCCGGTTCTCTTGCCCGCCATCGTGCAGTTTGAGGACCGGCAAGCGGAGTCCTTCCTGATAGATTTCCGTCGAGCCGATGGAGTTGCTGCCGGGCACCATCCCGCCGACGTCGTTATGGTGCGCAACGGTCGTCGCCCAACCTTCAAGAACTCCGCTCACGAAGATCGGTCGTACCACGTAAATATCGGGCAGATGCTGACCGCCGGCGAGGTAAGGATCGTTGAAGACGAAGAGATCGCCATCACGGATGCTTCCCTGCTGCGAGCGGCGGAGTGCGTGCATGGCGTCGAAGAAGCTACCGAGATGCAGCGGCGTGGTGAGTCCCTGCGCCAGCGTGCGTCCCTCGGCATCGCAGATTGCGGTCGAGTAGTCCATTGCATCGCGGACGATGCTCGAGCAGGCCGAGCGCATGACGACGATCGCCAGCTCGTCGGCAATACTGTCGAGCGCGTTCCGGACCAGCTCGAGCGCAAGAGCATCCGCGCACGGTGTTTCCTGCTCTGCGGCCCTCCTCATGCAGCGAGCTCGACCACGACATTGTCGCAGTCATCCCGATGTGCGCGTGCATCTGGCGGCACGATCGTGGTGCCCTCGTATTCCTCGATGATCATCGGGCCGACAACTCCCCGAGAGTCGAGATCGAAGCGGTGCACGACCGGGGTGGTCACCGTGCCGAATGCGGGGCCGAAATAGGCGACCCGGTCCGGCGTTCGATCACCGTGACCTGGCGCGAGCCGCGGCAATCGGCGTTGGGTTGGTGTCGTCGCGATCACCTCAGCAGCGACGATCTCGATACCTTCCGCCGCATTGAGACGATGCCCGTATTGCCGCTCGTGCTCGCGCTCGAACGCGAGGGCAAGCGTGTCAAGGTCGGATCTCGTGAGGTCGTCGGGTGGCAACGTCACCGCAAGTTCGAATGCCTGACCGGCATAGCGCATCATCGCGAGACGCCTGATCTCCGGCTTTTGGCTGCCCAGCGCGCCCACAACGCCATGCTCAGTGTTCCGCAGCGCCGCATTGAGCATTGCCGGATCGAGCCGGTCGGTTCGCGCAAGAACCGCACAGGTGCGACCGAACGCAAGATCGGCGACGCCGAGGCCGATGGCGCTGAACGCTCCAGCGCCCGCCGGCACGATGATGCGCAGCATCTCGAGCTGCCGAACAAGCTCGGCGGCAAAGATCCCACCATTGCCGCCGAACGCCATGAGCACGAAATCGGCCGGGTTGCGACCGCGGTAGGTGGAGACCGCCTTGACCGCACGCATCATGCTCGACGCCGCGATTGCGTGCACTGCCCAGGCGGCTTCGCGCAAGCTGACACCGAGGCGACCGGCCACGTGCTCGCCGATGACCGCATGGCTGAGCTCGCCACGAATCGGCATCGTGCCGCCCGCAAGCGCGTTCGGGTTGATAAACCCGAGCACGACGTTCGCATCGGTGACGGTCGGCTCTGTGCCACCCGCATCGTAGCAGGCCGGACCTGGGACCGCCCCGGCACTATGCGGTCCGATCTTCAGCGCGCCCGCTGAATCGAACCAGACGATGCTGCCGCCCCCGGCACCCACCTCGGAGATATCGATCACCGGCAGCTTCAGGGCGTAGCCGCCCCCTTTTACAAGCCGACTGCTGAGCGAGATACCGCCCGCCACCTCGTACTCGTCGCTTCGCGTTACTCTGCCATTCTCGATGAGAGATGCCTTCGCGGTGGTGCCGCCCATGTCGAATGTGATGACGTTTCGTTCGCCGGAATGCTCGGCGAGTCGGAGCGCGCCGATGACGCCCGCGGCGGGCCCGCATTCCACAATGTTTGCCGGAGCTTGCATGACGTTGGAGGCGCCGAGAATGCCACCGCCCGACTGCATGACCAGCAGCTTGCCCTCCACGCCCGCAACCCGCAGCGCTTGCGTGAGGGCGTCGATGTAGCGTGACACGATGGGCCCGATATAAGCATTGATGACCGTCGTGCTCGTGCGTTCATATTCCCGGATTTCCGGCAGTATCTCGCAAGAGAGCGTGACGAAAGCTCCCGGCAACGCCTCCCGCAACATTACACCGAC